>NZ_CP142396.1:1504950-1805940 GCF_035934735.1 Sedimentibacter sp. MB31-C6 | reverse complement strand
TAATGTTACTGTTGGTGCTGAGTTTGCAATTGTAAAGCTCTTTTCTGCCCAAGGAGAGTAAGCTCCTGCTATGTCCTTTGCTCGGACACGAACTGTGTGTGTGCCTACTGAATAATAGTTATCACTGGTTCTCCCTTCATATTCCAAGGTGGTTGCATCTCCATCTGCATCATTGGCTGTTGCCTTTATATCAACGAAGAATTTACCATCCTTAACAGTTCTTGTTGGTGTGGCTGTTAATGTTACTGTTGGTGCTGAATTTACTATTGTAAAGCTCTTTTCTGACCAAGGAGAGTAAGCTCCTGCTATGTCCTTTGCTCGGACACGAACTGTATGCGTACCCACTGAATAATAGTTATCACTGGTTGTTCCCTCATATTCCAAGGTAGTTGCATCTCCATCTGCATCATTGGCTGTTGCCTTTATATCAACGAAAAATTTACCATCCTTAACAGTTCTTGTTGGTATGGCTGTTAATGTTACTGTTGGTGCTGAATTTACTATTGTAAAGCTCCTTTCCATCCAAGGAGAATAAGCTCCAGCTATATCCTTTGCTCGGACACGAACCGTATGTGTGCCTACTGAATAATAGTTGTCATTGGTTGTTCCATCAAATTCCAAGGTGGTTGCATCTCCGTCTGCATCAGCAACTGTTACCTTAATATCAACAAAGAACTTGCCATCCTTAACAGTTCTTGTTGGTGTGGCTGTTAATGTTACTGTTGGCGCAGTATTGGTAATAGTAATTTTTTCTTTGTGAGTAAATACTCTTCCTTCACCATCTATGATTGAGGCCGTAAGAGTAAATTCTCCAGTATCTGATATTGATATTTTCCCACCGTCATTTGTAAGTTCACCATTGTAATTTACCGACTCACCTAATTTTTCTAATATCCACTTAACTTCATTAGTTCCAAGATTTTCAGAAACTGTACTTACTTCAAATTCCTTTCCATAATGAATGGAATCAGGCATGGTAAAACTATATTGAACTACAGGATTTATTCTTACCTCTTGACTATATGAAAAATTTCTCTCTAGGAAGTCTGTCATTCTTGCAGTCAATGTATAATCTCCTTCTGTAAGGAAAGTAATTTTGCCCCCTTGTGCATTTAAGTTTCCAGAGATTGCTTGATCTTCAGATATAGCCTCGCCATCTTTAGTGATGCTCCATTCCACTGGAATTACATTATTATTTCCATAGGTTCTAATATTGATTATGCTGTCCGTATAAGCTGATTTAGGAAGTTCAAATCCTATATCTAATATAGGTAAAACTTCTATTTTATCTCCTGATTCAAAGAGAAATATTCTGCCAGTATTATCAGTGATTCTAGCAACAAGTTCGTAAACACCTGCCCTTTTAAACCTGATACCTCCACCTGAATTATTTAGATTTCCATCTACATAAGTTTCCCAATCTTGAAAACCATAGGTATTATCTACAAGCCATTCGATTTCCAGTCCATCAAGCTCTGTGCTGTTTACCTCGATATTAACATTGCTGTCGGTATGGGCATATTCAGCTAGTGTATAAGCCACATCTGGCACAGGATAAACTTTAAAACCTTGCTCATAGTCATATATTCTTCCTCCATCATCAGTGAAGGAAACTTTCAGAGTATATTCACCTTTATGAGGAAATGAAGCTATTCCTCCTTCATTGTTTAAGTTGCCATTAACAAAATCTGAAAGTACTACTTCTTTGCCATCTTTAATAAGTGACCACTCTGCATCATGATTTCCTATTTCCTTAAAGGATGTCTCAATTTTTATTTCATCATCTGTATGGAATATTTCAGGCAAATAAAAACCAGCAGAACCTACGGGATATACAGTAATTGATACCTTCTCTGTAAATGTTCTGCCAGTCTCATCTATAGCTGAAAGAGTTAAATTGTATACACCTTTTTCTTTAAAACCTATGATACTGTCAACTGACGAAATATCTCCTTCAATAAACTCTGAAACCTTGACCTCTTCTCCATTCCTAGTAAGAGACCATACTAAGTCCATATCTTCTGTATTTTTTGTTTCTGTTTTTAAGGTTATATTTTTATCAGTATGGGTTATTTTATTAAGTTCTAACTTTATTTCCCCCACAGGATATATTTTAATTACATCACTTACTATAGTTTCTTTCCCCAATTCATCAGTTACAATGGCTTTTAATTCGTATTCCCCTATGTTGTTGAACATTATCAGACCACCAGTGTTTGTAAGTTCTCCTGTAATATTAGTATCAAATTCTATTTCCTTACCATCCCTGTGAACTGTCCATGCTACAAGGCTGTCTCCCAAATTTTCAACCTCTAGGTCAACTTCTATTGTAGTATCTGTATGGACTGTTTTAGGTAATTTAAGTTCAGCAGAAACTATGGGATAAATATCCATATTCTGTTCATGTTTAATCTCTTTCCCTCTGCTATTTGCAGCTATAGCTGTAAATGTATAACTGCCAGCAGATTTAATTTTAATAGTACCGCCATCTGCCCTTAGCTCTCCGTCAATAGCTGAAATCAAATCTATAGGGATAACATCTTTACTAATCTCCCATTTAACTGACTTTACATTTGAACTCATAGGAACAATTTCTATTTCTTCATCAACATAAGCTGTAAGGGGAAGTTCAAAGCTATATTTTGGAGCAGGAACATAATTTGAACTTCCTCCTGAAGATGGGCTATTCTCAGTATTCGAGTCCTTATCTATAGGTTCTTCTTGTTTGTTTTTATTATCAGCTTTATCTGCCTCTATCTTTTCTTTAGCCTTTTCCTGCCTAATGAGCATTGTAAAGGCTTCAGCACGAGTGGATTCACCATCAGGACGAATAGTTCTGTCTGGGTAACCTGAAATAATATTATATTGTTTTCCAAGACAAATATATCCGACTTCATCTTTAGTTAGATTATCCTCATCAATAAATCCTGTATCACGAGTACAATTTGAATCGTGGTTTTCTTTTACTGTCGCTCTAACTAACATTTTAATTATTTCCATTCGGCTGATAGGCTCGTTAGGGACATATAAGTTACCATAGTCCTCTATCATAATGATTCCTTCATTAACAAGTGCCTCTATATCCTTTTGGGCAAAATGTCCTATAATATCTTCAAATGCTGGTTCAACACTCCTACTGTCTTTGGACTCAAGCTCCATAGTTCTTGCTAAAAGTGCTGAAAATTCTCCCCTTGTAATAGTGTTATCCGGGTGAGATAGTCCATCAGGGTATCCTTGAATAACCCCTCTTTCAGTAAGAATATTAATTGTTTCCTCAGCCCAATGCCCTATACTATCTGAAAATATATGTTTTGCAGCAAAAACAAATCCTATAAAGTTAGTCAATAGAATACAAACTATTAAAAGGATATTAATTATTCTTTTTGATTTATATTTCATTATTAAACTTCCTCCCTTACCCTGCATAATTGAACATTTCTTGGATTCTTTCATTCAAAGTCGGCATAACTACATCACCGAATAACATGTATAATCCCGCTAAGAGCAGTGCTCCTAATACTACAGCAATGAGTATCTTTACTGCTGTATCAATATAGCCTTCTCCACGATTGTTACTCACTGCTGTTTTTATTGCAGTAACTTTTCCTAACCTTAACTCATTTACTTTACCAAACATATTTCTCATTCTACTTTCCTCCATTTATTTATTTTACATACTCATATTCATGTCTTGTCCATGATCCTGGGATTCAAAGTCAATTTCTTTAAATCCAAATCTATCCACATAAAAAAACTTACTGCCATTATCATCATAAAGCTCGATTACATCAGATATAGACAGTGAGTGACCAGTAAAACCATAGGGATGATTTAAATTGAATTTTGTATAGATTTCTTCCAAATCATTGCTTTCAATTTCCCCATCATAGGCAGTTCTATAATTATCCTTATCAGGTTCACCAAAGGTTCTTTTAAGTTCTTCGTATCCTATAAATTTTCTCTCTGGACTTACATCGGTTTTTAACTGCCAGATACGGCATTTCTTTAGTGAGATTAATTCTTCTTCATTGAAATTAAATCCATCTTTTCCTGACAATCTTTCAAATACTCCTTCCTTCCATTTCGGTATTAGTTTCCTCTGCTGAATCCAGTTTTCTAATTCCTCACTTTTAAATATGAAGTCCACAGTTGCTATATTGTCTTCTACATAACCTGCTGGATTTCCATAATAAATAATACGCCCATTTTTTAAATGGATCCTGCTCATACTACACCTCCAGTCTCATATAATTACTCTTTCTGATGATTATTCATCTCCATAGACAATATTATCTGTCATTAATTTTTCTTCTAATTCTCTGATACAGATTCCTGACATTTCAAAAATATCAATTACAAAGTTTGGTACATCAGCTATGTCATAATCATAATCTGCCTGCATAACCACCACCTCGCCACTATCTTCTTCTGTATAGGCACAAAGTTTCGCATCAATGGGTATTCCTGCTTCTTCTAAAAGATAATCAGGTACCATAATCTCATCATATTCTTCAAATTTTTCACAGTATGAACAGTCAAGACATCTTCCGCAAACTCCTGCAAGATGTACTATTAACTCTTCTGATAAGCTCTTAAGTCCTTCAGCTAGTTTAATAAGTTCCATTGCATTCATAGTTCCTTTCATTAATACAAATCCATTTTCCAATGATTTTAATTCAATATCTTCACTATCTAAAAGACTTGAAGCCTTTAGTACCTCAATTGGTATAATGATATTTCTATTAGAATTTTCTTTTATAATTTTCATATGGAATTCCTCCTCATTTTAAAGTTCATTGTTCATTTCAAATATATTTATTTGTGAAGGATTGTTTTCCTTCCTTTCCTGCATATCATAATTTGATATAAGTATTTCTGGAAACTGGGCACCATTGTCATAACGCTGTTTAATATTATTGATACGGGTAAAGCTTTCAATCTGAATATTTGGTGCATCATATAGATTTCTTATAAACTCACAGTCATTATAGGAAAGCAGGAACTTCCCTTCTATATCCATTAAGGTGTCCCGAAGCCTTATATGATCCTCTTCTTTGAATCCATCTTCACCGACATTCTTATAGTATTTTTCTGTCTCATAATAGGGTGGATCTGCATAGAAAAAGCTGACAGGGCGATCATACTGCCTTATCAGCTTTTCAAAATCCTTATTTTCAATAACTACTTTACTAAGTCTTCTATGTGCCTGTTCAATTAAGGGGAAATTAACCCACATATCATGAGGCTGACTGCCATAGCTTGTAAGTCCTGATGCATAGCTGTAGCGAATCAGCTGATAAAAATATGAGGCTCTTTCTACATCACTTGCAGGACTATCCCTTGCAAGTGCATTCTTTACTATGTCAAAATCCTCCCTAGAATTTAACACAAAATGCAGTGCCTCTATTAACTCATCAGGTTTTTCCCTTACACAGCGATAGAGATTAGTCAAGAGTCCATTAAAATCGTTATATACTTCAAAATCATTGCCAGGAGGTTTATGGAATAAAACCCAGCCTCCGCCTCCAAACACTTCTATATATCGTTCATAATAGAGGGGGAATACTGATACTATTAACTCCCTTAAAGCCTTCTTTCCGCCTATCCAACTCATAAAACTATTAATATTTCATCACTCCTCCTCTGTTTTATCATCAAGGTTCAATTTCAGCTGGTCACTATCATCTGGGAAATGTTCCAATGCCTTGATTAACCCTCTCCTCGCTTTGGATATCTCCTTTATTCGGCTTGTCATCTGCCTGATGCTTGCAATAAGTTCCTCTCTGTCAGCGGCATAATAGTATCCCTTGTCACCGCTGCATATAGGACTTCCGTCATTTCTTAATTGGTTTACTAGTCTCCTGACAGTTCTGGAGCTGATGCATAATCTATTTTGAAGATATGCACTGGACACAGCCTTTTCTTTTCCTGTATGATACTCTTTTATATAGGTTGAAAATTTTTCTTCCACCTCCCTGCCTCCTTTTCCCTTCCATGTTTTTGGACACAAAAAAAGGCCGACTGTTTTGCTGTAATATCAGCTAACAATCGGCCTTTTTAATTTTGGGTATAAAAAAACACGGATATCTTCCGCGCTATCTTAGTACACCAAGTTCTCTTAAGAGTTTAATACTATCTTTTATCCCTTCTAAATAAATATGTTTTTGCATCTCCCTTTCTACAAAGTCAGATATGTCTTTATAGTCTTCAATCTGTCTTCTTACTTCTTTTGGAATATCAGTATTTCCATATAGCCTTATACTTAATTCCTTTACCATTTCTACTCCTTGCTTTACTTCCTCATTTTCCTTAATCAATTTAAAATATGCTATTTCCAGTCTCTCAGTTACCGCTTCTTCCAGTATTTCAATAATATCTTCCATGGTGCACCTCCTTCAAGCACCACAATATATCACAAGTTACTTAATATAGCTATGAGAAGTTTTCTATTCCATGGATATTTCCATGCTATCTGGCTCTTTACTGAATTCATAGTAGAACTTCTCTTCATTTCTTTTAATAAAACCATGCTTGCAATGCTCTAACTCCTCCTTTTCTATAACTGCCATAGCATATTTTACATAGTCAAAGTTTTCTCCTAATATTGAATCTGGCTTTACGATGCCATGTTTCTCTGCCATAATTCTTCCGTACTTTTCAAAATTAGCGCCTTTTGGTACAAAGTCATAGCAGTCAAGATTTTGAGAGATATCAAGGGCAAAATCAAGTCTGCTACACCCTTCAATCTCCATAGCTGATTCTAAATGTTCCATATAAAAATCTTTCCCTTGATCTTGCTCATCACAAGCATAACCTAGATTATTACCACTCTCAATTAATTCTTCTATGGAATCATACTGGTTTTTTAATTCTGTAATATTTGGGAATATACATTTTGCATCTAATAAATATCCTTCATCCCACTTCTCTAACCCAAGTACATCTAATGCAATATCTAGCTCATCAGGTTCTAAAGTAAAAGATCCGTAATCAGGAAGGCTTATCCATAAGCCCTCTGGATACTTTTTACTTCCAACTTTAACTTTTATAGTCCAATTATCCCCTGTCAGCTTATCTAGGTTTGAGCCATCATAAATTTGTTTTACAGCTTTCCTTTCAATTATATAGCCTTTGTTTGTAAATGCACCTTCAAAGTCATCATGGTATTCAGTGCCAAGTTTTTCTGTATTTATAAATGGAAGTATCTCATCAGATGCATCCTCCTTATGTTTAGCCACATATTCTCCAAGGGATTTTTCATCAATAGCTTTATAATAAAAGTCAAAACTGCTTAACTGTTCAGTAAGATTAATCATATCTGCTGCAGTATATATTCCGATAATTTGAATTGCACCTTCTAAGACATATTGCTCTTTAACTGACATTTTATTGAATCGCCTATCTAGATAGGCTTTCTCTTCTTCTGTTCCTTCAAGCCTTTTCCACATATAATTTAAATCTCTCATAGACTCATACCTCCCATCCCTTGGGACTGTTCTTTGGAGTGTTCTTCAGATTCTTTGATTTCTTCTTGTGGTTTGGATAAGACTTTGAAATTATCTTCTTCGGGAATAAGACCAAGGCCTCTGCCATTATCCCATTTCATGTGTATAGTTCCTATATCATCTACCAGAATCACTGTACCTTTAGTCCCTTTCTCAACTCCTTGCTGATCATCCATGGTTGAAAGTAACTCTATTCTTGTTCCTGCAGGGTACATCTTTTTAATTTTTTCTACTTGATTTCTATTATTCAAATTTCATGCCTCCCATTATTTGATTTTGATTTATTCCCATTTCTTCTGCTGTTTTAATAAACCAGCTCTTACTGCTATTCCAAAAACTTATATATACATCTCCCATATCTGTGCTTATTTCTCTTTGCTCAAAAGACTCACCCCAGCCATCTGCAGCCTGACCAATCACATTTTCTTTTATTTTCCCAAGCTCTTTATAGGTTAAATCATCATTTAATGTTAGTATTGCTACACCCATTAGTTCATCATCTACCATTTCAACAGAAAATTCATATTTAGCTACCTTCCCATTTACACTGTCATGTTCATCATAGTAACGCATAAGGCCTCTTTCTTTTTCTTCTGGAAGAGTATCTCTTCCTATGGCTTCAAGGATCTCATCAATATAATCAACTATTTCATAGTTTCCTAATTCCATTGGTTCATTTAAGGTTTCTCTATCGCCATAATCATTTTCAATATCATAGGTTGTAACAGTTAAAGGCATATATAGTTTTAATGTCTTTAATTCTTTATCTTCAGGAATCATTATTCCTAGATTTTCGAATAATAAATTGGCAAGCTTTTGATTGTATCCATGATAAATAATATATCCCTTATCTGAAAATGCTCCATCTTCCTGTGCTATTTTTTCTCCGCCATATCTTTTAAAATCAATGTATTCTTCAAGATTTGGATCGTATTCAAAACGTCCTGATTCGCATATCATATATCTTCCGTAGCTTTCCATATCTTTAATGCCATCAAATAGTTCAAATTCATACATGGATTCTGCAAGTGCAAATACTTCATCAATAGTTCGAGGCTTAATATGATCCATAAGTTTTTCAAAATATCTTGTATCTTGACTTCCCATCTCACTATAATGCTTTGCTAAATTATTTAAGGCATCTACCTTAATTACTGGTGTTGTACTTTCAGAAACAATATTTAGTATACTGTCGGGAAAACTATGGCTATCAACTGCCACCTCACAATCATGGAGATAAGGTGTTTCTAATCTCATCAATGCTTTTTCAACTTCAACATCTGAACAAGGAAGATAGATATATTCATTCTCTCCCTTTGCAGTCAGCTGTGCTGCTGCTATTGTTTCTTTCCATATATATGGAGGGAACTGCTTTCCGTTATATACTTGTTCAGGTACATTACTATTTTTATATAGGACTCCATATGGTGTGATTATAGGATTAGGGTTATTTTTTATTACATCCATTGCATATGATTCACCATCAAGTTCATCTAATTCTTTTGTCGATACTGCTTGCCTCTCTGTTAGATATAGGTCTTTTCCCACCTTTTCCAAATCATTAAAGTCAGATACAAGACTATAGCAATGCATATTAAAACTTAGATTTATTAACTCTGCCATTGTCTTAGGATTTTCTGCAAAGGATGTAGCATAAAATCTTTCTATCTCCTTTTTACTAAACCCATCCAGCCTTTTCATCAAATAGTTTAGTTCATCTATATTACAGTTTTTATCATGCAGTATGTTTATAAAATTTCTATCCATGCTATTTTCAATATGGCAATTTGGTTCTGTAGTCATTCCTATTCCTAGTTCACTGCATATCTTATCTAAATTTTCTTCTTCAATGGGAAACCATATAGTTCTAGTCTTTTCATTTTCTCCATTAGATTTTTTAATTGTTATGTTCACGTCTTGTCCCTCCATTCTACTTTGTAATTAAAAATATATCTGTACCATATCTTGTAATTAGTGAAGCATTAATAATAGTCTTAAAGGTCTTATCATCAATTAAATCTACATCAGCTATTTCATTAATCTCAATACTTTCTTTTCCTGTCCATATGGTTTTAGCCATTTGGTATATGGCATAGCCTTCTGTACTTATTTGCTTAAGGTTACACTTATTAAAATCAAATCCATTTGGTTTTACTGTATGCTCTAGTAGATTCCATAGAGTCTCATCAGAAGTAAGAAGAAATATGACGGCAATATATCTTGGAGATATATCGTAGATATCAAGATCTTGTTCGTCAACCACATGGTAGAACCTTTCCTTATGATTGGAATTTAAGAATACTTCTCCTTTAAAGCTATCTGTAAGATATTTCAGCCTGTCTTTAAATGAATAATTTCTTATTTTTCTAAAGCATTCATTTATTAAACCTTTGTAACTAACCTTATCCATATTAGATAAGAAACTAGAATGAATGTATCCACAATCATTGCATCTATTACTAACATTAATTAAGCTGGAATTACAATCCTTAACACCTCCCTCACAATTAAAATAATTATTAATAACTATGCCATTTCTCCTTGGTTGAAAATTTGGCACCATAACCATTAGCTGTTCTATCCCCTCCAATGAAGTGCCATACATAAATAATTTTGACATTGTCCTCAAATCCTTTCTTTCTGTTTTTAGGCATAAAAAAAGGGCGAAGCCTATCGATCATAAGTTGACCGAAGACTTCGCCTCTTTGAATTTCTATATTAAGTTTTGGAGTTATATAAAATATATAAACTAAGATTTTTATGTTGAACATGGTTCTTTATCTATAAAATAATATAATATCTAATCTATTGATAAGGTTTCCATTATATAAATTCTTCTACTGCTTTGCCCTGATGTATTCAATAGCTTCCTTCCCAGTTATATGCTCAATATCAATTGCAATAACATGAGACTGTGTACATCCACTTATTTCTTTTTGTTTTGCTTTTTTGGGCTGATCTCCTGAATATTTTTCAACCAAAGCTTCAAAACCCTTGACCCATTCATCGCCCTCAACAACTCTTGCTTTTCCAAATGCAATGACACTACGAAAATAGGTCGTGTACTCTCCACTTACGATTGTATCTTCATCAATTACTGAAAAAGACACCTTCGGATTTTTTATAATAGCATCTACTTTATGACCAACTTTTGCTGAATGAAAGTAAATCTTGTTGTCAAAGTAAACATAACTAAGCGGAACTGCATAAGGATAATCATTATCACCCATACATGCTAATACACCGTTGGTACATCTCTCCATTACGGCTACAATATCATCTATAGATAATAACTGTTTATTCCTTCTCATTTTTCTAAACATAGTTCCTCCCCCTTTTTATAATATAGTCCCTTCCTAAAACAAGGCGAATCTAATCCTTTTAGATTTCTGGTAAATATAATTTAGTATTATAATAAAAGCTAATATATAGATATAAAAATCTTAAATAAAATTCTTTTTCAAAATTATCTTATTAAAACTTCTTTATTGTTAATATCTAAAATTGAAATTTCGCATATCCCACCCAAATTATCTTGTACTGCTTCCGACAATTCCTTTAAAGCACTCTCAAACTCTGCTAATCTACTTTCATCAACCAATTCAATGCACAGAAAAGCATTTCTTGTATTTTCAGTAAGCATTGTCCTCACTGCTTCTCTCCAATTCCAGCATCTACAAATTGCACCTTCATCATCCTTATATATTACTTCCCCTTCATAGGGTGGTGAATTTTCCTCTGCTCCTAATGTAACAAAACTTTCATTTCCAACTGCCTTAGTTAATCTTATATTTCCAACAAATGTATCAATATCTTCCCCACCACAAGGCAATCCATATTTTAATGAAATAGAGTTGTAAATATCAACTAGAGGATTAATAGTCCCTAAATGGTTCCCCTTATGCACTCGCTTTAACAGTGCTTCAATTGATGATCGTGCTCCTTTCTTTGTCTTAAATTTTTGAAAGGCCTCTCTCCATACCTTTATAACCTCATTACTGCTGAATATTTCATTATTTAAATATTTTAAGGCCTGTTTTTCTGAGATAAGTATCATTTCCTTATATTTATCCTCATCTATTATAAAGTTATTTATGTTATGGCAAACAACAACACCAATTCTTGCATTAGGAAATAAACCCCAAAAGTCCTCTTCAACAACAAATTTAGTCATTTAAATATACCTCCTTAAAGTAAATAGTAACTCCATTAAATTATATGAGTATCTTAGTCATTATAAAGTCTACCTGTTCTTCATTGCCCATATAAAAAGAGTGGGATCCAGTTTGGACAAAGCCCATTTTTTCATAAAAAGCAATAGCATTTTCATTTTTTTCCCACACACCTAACCAGATTTTCTTTTTGTTAAATTCCATCGCAATTTCTATAGCTTTATTTAATAAATACATGCCTAAACCGTGTTTTTGAAATTTTCTTTTTATATAGATTCTTTCAATTTCAAGAGATTCATCAGACATTTCTTCAGATTGAGCATCATTTATATTGATTTTTAAATATCCAGCGACTTCATTATTTAAATATACGAAAAAGAATTGTGAAGAAATATTGGATAATTCTTTTTCTAATTGTTTCAAGTTAAATGCCCTTTCTAGATAAGCTTTTATATTTTCTGGAGAATTCTGATTCTTAAATGTCTCATTAAATGTTTCATAACTAATTTCTAGAAGTTTAGGCAAATCTTCAACATTACACTTTTTTATATTTATAGTCATTTAATTAAATCACCCCTTTGTATAATCAATAATTTCTTTTGTTTCCTTTTTTCACAAAATCCCAATCTTTTTCTATGTTTTTTCTTACTCTTTGAAGAAGGTTAGAGATTATTTCCATTTCCTCTTCTGAAAATCCTTCTAATGCTACAGTATTGGAATAGTCATGTTCTCTTTTAATAAAATGATAAGTATTTTCACCCTTCTCTGTTGGAAAAAGTTTATTGATTTTTTTATTAGTCTTATCTGTCTTCTTTTCAATAAATCCATTAACCTCCAATTTCTTTAAGGCACGGGATACTGTTGTTCTATCTACTTTTATCATATCAGATAATTTTTCTTGAATTATTCCTGGATTTTCATATATTCTCACAAGGTACAAATACTGCCCTTTTGTAAGGTCATATTCTTTAAATTCTATATTACTTATAGAATCTAATGCCCTTGCTATCATTCCTATCTCACGAAGAATTTCTGTCATAATAAACCCCTTTAAAATATATTTTGTTGCAAATACAATAAAAATTTATAAATAAATTTTACCACAACCTTGTTGCACTTGCAACAAAATTTAAGCTGTTAGAAGAAATAGAATAAATATTATATATTCTAAAAATTATAGAAAATACAAGGTAGTATTATAGCACTTATGGAGTGTTTTTCATAAATTATATAACTAGATTATGAAAATGTTTGAAGAAAAAATTATCAAAATAACATAGTTACATCTTACATAGAGTCTCTTGTTATATTTTACAGACTTAGATTATAATTCAATAAGGTAAGCCAACATATTCATCTATTAAAAATTACATATTAATGTATATATTTTTTTAAACTTAACTTCATTCTTAGGTCACTTTACTTTTAGTTAGCCTCATTGTGAATAGACATTAGTGCTATACATCACAATTAAATAATATACATTCTTTATAAATTGGATTATAAAATTGGGTTATTAAATTACCCTTTACAACCCTATTTGTCGCTTTTATCTTATCAATTCTCTAATTCCTCAATGTCATCTGTCAAATAGCCTATTTTAAAGGGTCAAAAAACGGTGTTTTTCCACCGATTTTTGACCCAATTTTCACCCTCAACCCACTATATGTTGTGGTCAAACCCTATTATTCCCCCTCCGAACCACAATACGTCATCAGAATTATACTCTCAACGTGCCTTGAGAGTACAATAATGATGTCGTAAGTATCTAGTACCCCCTTGGTGAAAAGGTATGTTTCTGAATTTCTACCACTTCTTCCATTGATTTTTCAAATTTTCTTACTATACTGCTTGCTGCATCTAGACAATAATTATCTTGATAATTTGATACTTGATTATTGCTAATATATTCAATACTTTTCGTATCAAAATTGTAAGCAACATAACCCTCAAATGATTCTTAATTTGAAGGCTTTGTTCATCACAATTTAAAGGTGTTATCTTAACAATAATAAATCTTTGATTGATACTTATTAATTAACTCCATGTCAATTTTTCAAGTGCAATATGATTGCGATACCAATCATCATTTTCTAGAAGCATTTCAGGAGAACCAGCATTTTTAACCCTTCCATTTTCTATTATAACCACAGTATTGCTGGAAACCATAGATGATAAACGGTGAGATATGGACAATATTGTATGGTCCTTACTTGCCTTTTGAAGTACAGAAACTATTTTCTCTTCCGTTATAGAATCAAGGTTAGCTGTAATTTCATCCAGCAGAAGTACAGGAGGCTTTGTTACAATAGCTCTGGCTATGGCCAAAAGTTGTTTTTGCCCTTGTGAAAAAAGAGTATCGCTGGTTACTTTAGTATCCAATCCGTTTTCCAAGGTTACTACATATTCTGTTAGTCCTACAAAATCTATAGCCTTCTCTATTTGCTCCTTCGTAATATTTTCATCTTGCAAACTTATTTGATCAGCTACTGTTCCCTTTATCATATGAAAGTTCTGATCAACGTACCCAAATATTCTGCGTTTTTCAGAGTTCGGTATATCATAGACATCAATCCCATTTATTGTGATACTGCCCTTGGTTGGTTTAAGCAATCCCATAATAAGCTTAAATAATGTAGTTTTTCCAACCCCTGTTCTACCCACAAATGTTACCTTTTCATTTGGTTTTAAATTAAGATTAATGTTTTGAAGGACATCTGCACCTTCTTCATATTGAAAGGAAATATTATTAAATGATAATCTCACTTCCTCACAGTTTGGAATGATGTCTTCTAATCTTAGCTCATTCTTCTTAAGGTCATCTTCAGTTTCACTGTAAAAATCATTTACTCTTTTGATACCTGATATGGCCTGCTGAATATTTTGCAGCTCCATTCCCAAATTTTCAATTGGCGCAAACAAATTAGATATCAATTCAATTGATGCTGCAACCATTCCTAATGATATACCCAAATAGTTCAACTGTTTGGAAGATAATACTACAATGAAAGCTATTGAAGCTGCACGAGTAAGCTGAATAAATGGAGAATATATAGAATCATAGAAATTTACCTTCTCTACTGTTTTGTAGCTATCAAATAAATATTTTTTATAGTTCTCCTCCATGTAGCTTTCCTTACTGAAAGATTTGATCATCTGTATATTTTTTAAGCTTTCTGAAATATGATTATTTACCCTGCTGATGAGTATTCTATTTTCAATCTGCGCCTTAAGCATTCTTTTTTGAAAAAATTGTGTAATAACATAAATAACTGGCATCAGTAATAAAGTTACAAATCCAAGTTTGCTACTAAACATCCAAATTGAAATTACGATACCTATAAGCTTAAAGCAGTCAACCATCATTCCAATAATACCATTTGTAAACAGTGAATTGATTGCATCAACATCATTTGTAAACCTTGAAACTACTGTTCCTGAACCATTTGATGAAAAGAACATTGCATTTATCCTTTCAAGCTTTTCCATCATTTCAATTCTTATTTCCTTCGTAATCTTTTGTCCTAAAACTGTAAGAACAGCTTCTTTGACAAAATCAAATACTCCAATAAACAATAGCACCCCAATATAAGCAATTGCTAGAACAAGTAATTTGTCGGAGTTTTTTGTTACAAGGTTATGGTCAATTATATTTTTTAAAATCTGAGGTGGAATTAAACTTGTAACAACAACACCAATAATAGAAAATCCTAATAGTACACTTATACCAATATTGTTTTTAATAACTTTAATCATCGACCTTTTTATTAAACTATTTCCCATCGTTGTCTCCCCCCCTCTATACATTGCAAGTTAAATATTGTAGCATAAAGTTCTGATTTATTTATAAGTTCATTATGTGTACCATAATCTGCTGTTTTATCACTCTTTAAGAGTATAATCTTATTTATGCTATTAAAAATAGCCAAGCGATGAGAAACTAGAATAATTAGACTCTCTTTATAATTGCTTTTCATATTTTCAATAATTTTTTCTTCTGTCTTCATGTCAACTGCTGAAAAAGGGTCATCCAATATAATAATTCTATTTTTATTAAGAAGTGACCTTGCTAGTGCTATTCTCGCCTGCTGACCACCACTTAATTTTATTCCGCTATTTCCAACTAAAGTATCCTTCCCATTGGGCATTACTGATAAGTCAGTATCAAAACAAACATCCTTTAAAACAGAAGTAATGTCTTTTTTACTACCCAAAGTTATATTGTTATATATAGTATCAGAAAGCAGCTGCGGTTTATGACCTAAGTAAGAAATCATCTGGCTTCTCTCATATTCTGAGTAATCCTTAAGCTCCCTACCGTCAATTTTAATGCTTCCTATATAAGGATATAAGCCTAATAGAGATAATCCAAGCGTGGATTTACCAGAAGCAATAGAACCTGTTACACCTATAATTTCCCCTGTCTTACCTTCAAAACTTATGTTTTCAATAATATTTCCCTTGCTCTCGTCATATGAGAAACTAAGATTTTCTACTGAAAGTATAGTAGGACCCTTATTTATATTAGAAGAATTATCTTTTTCTTTGTATTCTGTAAGATATGGCTTTATACGTTTCCAAGAAACATGTGATTTTTGTACAGAATTAAAGAGCTTTGCTGCTTTACTTGCTTTTACTGCCATGGCAGTAAATATTACAACGTAAGTAGAAAATTTTCCTACAGTCCAGCCGCCATTAATGACTTTTGTTCCTCCAAGATAAATTACCATAATTATTCCAAGCATTGCAATGATGTTATATATAGGCTGCATAGAATTTTCTAATATATTAGCTTTGATAGCCTTGTTTTGTAAATCTAAAAGTTCATCATTATACCTTGTTCTATTTTTAGTTTCCATGCCGGTTACACGATAAAGCATTGAATTTTCAATTGCATTGTAGGTATTATCTGCAACCTCACTACTTTTTCTCCGATAATCCCTTGAGTATTTATATATAACACTTTTTAATTTTTCAGCAAGTGCCATAGCAATTGGAATAAAAATAATAGAAAGTACAGTTATTTTTATATCGTAAGCAAGCATTGTTATCAGGTAAGATATCATAAGAACACCAGTATCGAATACTTCAGTAGTAAACTTTCGCATTCCTTCCACACATAAATCAACATCAGAAATAACTCTTGTCATGAGGTTTCCCGTATTTTCATTATCCAGCTCAGAAGTGCTTTTATTCATTATATTGTTGTATATCATAAGTCTCATAGTTGAACTGGTGCTGTTTGCGAAACGTCTTATATAAAAGCGCTTAAAATAACGTAAAATTTGAATAGCTCCTATAAGAGCAACATATGTCGCTGAAAGTATTAATACAGAATATAAATTATCGCCACCAGCAATAGAATCTATGAGCTTTCCTTGATATATAGGACCTAGAATGATTAAACTATTACAAGACAATCCGAATAATAAAATACATGCAACAACAAATCTTTCTTTTTTCCAATAGTTTATAATTTTGTCTGGCTGTTTCATAGGTTCAATCTTTAATTTAGACATAGTAACTCCCTCCTGCTATGTAATTTTTGGGTTATCTCTTTGAAAAAACACTTTCTGCAACTTCTTAGCAAGGTTTTCTTACATTAATTGGTATAAGTCTTAATGACAGCCAAATAAGTGCAGGAAGCAAAATTGCATCTTTGATAAATCTAATTACAGGTATAAAATCCGGTATAATGTCTATAGGACTTAGAGCATATCCAACAGTTATCATAGCAGTTAACTTTGCATACCAATGAGTCAGTTCATGCTGAATGGTAGCCCTTGTATCCAATCCAACTATTGCTGCAATAAGAAATCCACCTTTTAAAATAAAATGTGGTTGATATTTTGAAATAGATATTCTTTCAAGCAATTCTTTCTAACATAAAACTTTGCATTCCATTTTCCAGACTGTTTTTTATTTGCATATGCAGCAACAATCTCTCCAAGAAACATAGTAAAATGAATGTTTCCACATGTCTTGAGTCGATGAAATTGATGTTATTTGAAACTATACATTTAAGTTGAGTTTACACTTTAGATGTCAGTTGAAATTTTTCAGGGTTGTGTTGACGAAATAGATGTAAATTGAAAATCTTTAAACTACTTTGTTATACAATAAATTACTACTGCTTAACAGTGAAAAATGAAACTTTGAATTAATTCTTATTCTAAAATTTATTACATTTTTTAAATTGTTCAGTAATCTATGTTTTATAAGCTTAACCAAAATTTTGAAATAATTAGCGCAAACAATGGAATTATATTACCCTAAAACAATTGTGATGTAGTATGACGTTTCGTTTTTATTGATGCCCAATACACCATCATTAGAACAACTACACTGACAAGGGCTTTTATACCTATAAAATTTTCTAAAATTAAAATTGGGCCTGCTACTCCACAAGCATGCCCGCTTGCACGGATTTTAAATATCTTATTAAAAAACAGAATTCCAATGCCTGATAGAAAATAAATTAAATAAATCACTAGTAATTCTTTAGTAGCATGAGAACACAGTGCGAAAACAATACCAAACAAGTATCCCAAAACCCCCATCATAAGAGCGAGATTGCGCTGCCCTTCTCTACCTTTGTTACGATACTTTGGTAAAACCGGTTGTAATGGATAAGCCGATAGTGGTAATACTGAAAGAAATACAATTGATAAAATATATTGGGATGTTCCCTGAAAAATATTTGGGTGTAACTCATAAAGAATACTCAGCATGATTAATGCCATAACTGGCACTACCTTAACCACACGAATTATTTTCGCAAACCTACTTACCGTATTCATTAATTTCACCTGCAATACAATTTAAATTTAAAATCAATTAATCTTCTCTCTTGTCACCTATAAAGAAAAGCGCCACAGTCCCAGGACCGGTATGAGAACCAATTACGGTACCAACACTATTTATCATTACACGCCCATTGAGCAAAGGGAATCTTTCCTCAACTAAATCAGCCACCTTGCGTGCATCCTCATAACACGCTGAATTAGAGATAAAGCACTTCCCCGAGTATTCTATTCCATCCTTTGCATGTATCTCCATCATATGCACAATCTCCTTTATTACACGATTTTTACTGCGAATATTTTTGCGAGGAGTAAGTTTTCCATCATAATTCATATTTAACAGCGGACAAATTCCAAGCAAAGTCCCTACAGCTGCGGATGTAGCTGATATACGGCCTCCGCGTTTATAATGGGAAAGGTCCGTAGAGAAAAACCAATGATGCACATTAAGCTTGTTTTCCTGAAGCCAGTCATATACTTCTTCAAATACTACTCCATTATCCCGCATATCCGCCGCCATGTCCGTTAACAATCCATAGCCTGAGGATGCGCCCAGGGAATCTACAATTAATATTTTCCTATCCGGGTATCTTGATAAAAGTTCCTCCTTTGCAATAGTTGCAGAATTATAAGATCCTGATAAACCAGAAGAAAAAGAAATGTGAAGAATATCTTTTCCCGCTTTTAAAAATGGTTCAAAGAAATCCATATACTGCCCCACATTCACCTGTGAGGTTGTAGGCATTGATCCCGCCGCGATTCTACCATAAAATTCTTCAAAAGAGATGGTTTGCCCTAAATCATCCAGATAGTCCTCTCCATCCAAAATATAATGAAAACATAGAAACGGAATATTCCTTTTTTTAAAGTAGTTATAGGTCATATCTGCTGTGGAACAACAAGTTAAAACATAATTAAGCATATTAAATCCTCCATATACAATTAATTAGAATCTAAGGTGTAAGGGCTGAACATCTGACACCTTCATAAAGAAATGAAACCAAAAGTAGTTTATTTTTATGATTTAAAAAAGTTGATTTTTTGTATAATATTTACTACACTAATAGGGATGTTATAATTGTAACACCGCATATGTTTTTTTTCAATGCAAATCCAAAGGGATGCTACAAAAGGAGTTCTTATGTCACTTACTTCAAACCTATAAATTAAAAAAATAACTAAAGAAAGTATCCAAAATGCATTAATACTACTTCTAAAAGAAAAAAATGGGAAGACATTACAATCAATAATATTGTAGAAAAAGCCGGCGTCTCACGTATGGCTTATTACCGTAATTACAAGTCTAAAGATGATATACTAACGGATATTTTTGATGATTTTATGACAAAGCTCACTGAAATATCTCTCCCTTATATGCAGACAAAACAGTGGTATGATTATTGGAAAGTTCTATTTGATTTTTTTCTGAGCATATAGAAAGTATCCGGCTATTATTCGCCTGTAACTATAAGTTATTCATCCTGAATTATTTAAATAATTTTTACATTAATAGCATAAAAACACCTTCACTCCCAGACCGTTATCGCATTTACGGCCGAGTTGGCTTGTTCTTTAATATGCTTGTTGAATGGATTGAAAACGATATGCCAATTAGTTCTGAAGAATTAGCTAAGGTGTGCTTTGAGTCAATTAATTTTTAACGTTTTTTCTCAAGGCATATATTTTTACCTTATCCATTAACGACTCAAAACCACGCACTTGCCGGATTTTTTCCAGTTCTCCCAGGCTAGATCTTATGCGAACTCACCTTTCAGTGATTATCAAAAGCAGACTGCATATTTTTCCCTACTGCTTTTAGCAGTTCTTTAGGTAGCCTTTCTATCTGTTCGCCGATCATTACTCCATGGGGCTCTCTGTAGCCTTCATTCCATACGAAATTAAAGATTTTTTCATTTGTATTGTTGCTTTTTCCCATTTGGAACGCATAGATTTCTACATTTTTAGATAGTAATTCTTGCACAGCTTCTTTTGCTGCTCCCGGAAAACTTGATGCACCATCTGTAATTTCAAAGACTATCTTTATTAGTTTTCCTTTTTTAAGTTCGCTTTCCTGCATGGACGTAATTCTATCAGATATTTCTCTAAGGCAACTTGCATCATCTGTCGCTCCATCTGTTGCATCTAACTTTACAATTGAGCGAATTATGTCGCTTTTTTCTTTTTCTTTCACATTTTTATCGTTAAATTCTTTAACATTATAAAACTTACTGCCAAAAAACCACGTTTCGCTTAAAACTTCAACTTTTTGATTCAGTTGTTCTGCATTGCTTTTTAAATATCGATTAAAATCATCAATTGACAACAATGTCACTGCCAAAGCTTTTCTTGCTGCTTCAATTTTTGACGCATTCATTGAGCCTGAATTGTCTATCACAAATGAAATCTCTATTCTTTCAGGCAAAATATCTGTTTGAGGCTCTAATAAGTACCTATTAAAAATTGGGAGATTTTTGTAATTTCCATTTTTTTCAGCTTCTATAAAATCCGGATAAGTGTTAATAAAGCTATCGACATCCAGTTTCCCTTTTATTTGGTCATCTTTTTTTACACTTACTTCTTTTTTTGCACTTCCTATTAATTTTTCCCAAAGTTGCCGCATTTGTTCTCTTTCCGATTTCATTTTATTTGAATAAAACCGGAACAATTGTTGATCTGTCTGGCTGATCCCATAGCGCTCTAAATCAACCTTGCCTTGTATTGTGTCTTGTATGTTTGAGGTTATTTGGTCCTGTTGCTCCAACATTTCTTCCAAAATCTTTTTTTCTTCTTCCTGGGTAGATTCCAATGAATCTGCTATCTCATATGCTTTAGATTGCTCAAAAGGATTTTCACTTCCATTTACCTGCTCTTTTGTTTGTCCTTCTGATTTATAAAATTTCATTTCATTAATTTCTTTTTTCCACAATTGCTCAAAAATCGGAAATATAAAGGAACGAATGAATGGATCTCTTTCTATAATTCCTTGATTACTATTTATCTGTCTAACTAATTGATAATGAATAAAATCAAAAAAAGGTTGATTGAAAATTTTTATGTCAAAAGGATTCTCAATACATTCTTCGATTTCAGGCTTTATTTTATATAATTCAATAATCAAGAAACTATTCGCAAAAGCTCTATGTTTAGGCATTTCAGAAATTGATTCAATAGTTTTACCTGTTTGTTTCATATATGATACAATTTTCTCGAAATTTTCTTTATCCCTGTATATAGGGCACATCTGTAAAACCCTTAGAAATGATGTCAGCTTATCCAATAGATATAACAAGTCAAGAATTTCTTTTTTAACATAACTAGAAATAATTTTGGGTTGATAAGCTATGTCTTTTTCCAAACCTTCTTTTTTTATCCTGTTTAAAATATAGCTTGTCATGTGATCAATTTCTTTTTGCCAATCTTTTTTTCTGTTCAAATATTTTTTAGTTTGCTTTTTCCAATCAGGGTATAGGGCTAACTCATAGTAAATATGCCACATAATTTGGTTGTCATCTAATTTTTCATCTAAAAAGCTTTGAAGGGGCAAGTATAATACTCCCTTGGAAGGATCTAACAGAAATCTTTCCAATTTTGGATCAGGAATATACATCAAACCAAGATCTCCTGTAAATGTGGCTAATGATCGTTGTTCATTTTGCAAAAATACTTCACAATGTTTTTTAGATTCTTCAATTAGAGTTTGCTCATTAAAGTCAAACATTTCATCCCTCCTACTGATGAAGTGGCAGTTCCCACAAGTCTTTTGGTGTATCAATCCTATCGATATATAATAGATTTAATTTACCTTCTATATCCATTAACAAATATTTTGAAATATCTAATTTCAGGATATTTGTAAAAAATACATCCTTAAGCACTGCTTCATCATTTAGATACCAATTACCAAAATTCTCTTCAAATAAGTATACAATTCCATCTTCACTTAAAACTACAGCTGTGCCATTTTTAGATTGAACGTCAAACAAATTGCCTTTTAAATCATTCAATTCTATTTTTATGGTTTTTGAGTCTCCATATAAAGAAAAAATTTTAAGATACCCATTATTGCCTGTCACTACAAGGGAACTCTTGCTGCCATTTTCATCCTGGAGGCATCTAATTACTCTTATTTCATCACTAAAACATTTTATTTTTTCAGTAATATTTAGTTGATTATTCTCGTATTTGATAAAATATAATTCCCCCATTTTTGTACCAACTGCAAAGTAATTGTCACTTATTTTTCCCAATGCAGACCAATTTGGAATAGTGCAATAAATATCTTTATGAAAAACAAGACGATATCCATCTTTTCCTTTTACCGTTTCTAATAAATTCAACTTTTTGTCTCCATTTTCCACTGCAAATAAACCATCATTAATTGCTAAACATCTTCCAAATTCATTAATACCATGCTCTGTTTCAATCTTTTTAACTTTAATCTGTCCGTCAATATCAGGCATTTGGTCAAAATTATCGCTTGAAAGCAGATAGCATCCCCCTCTTACTCCTAAAAGCAAAATTTCTTTATCATTCAATTTATATATAAACGAAACTCCCTCTTTTATTTCTTTTATAGGGTGACTCCACTCGACCTGGATTTGAATTTGATTAGAAAAATCGTCTTCAATATCTATATAAAAAAATTGAACTTTTCCATCTATACCACTTGTAATAAAAAGACTATCATTAATTCTCAATGTGGTTTGTAAAAAACTGTCAAATTCAAAAGCTCCCAATTGTTTTATCGGATTTATTTGCATTGAAGTCTTTGTAATATTATCTACATAAACTCGGTAATACGGAATTAAGTCAGACAATAACTCTTCTTCTATTTGTGAGAGTTTATCTAATTGTTCTTCAAAATCCTCATCTAAAATTCCATTTGTCAGGCATTCATTCAGCTTTGTTCTTAGATCTTTAACTTGGTCCTTGAAATCTTTTCCATGTACTGACAAATTCATATTCACTTTTCTCCTTCATTATCTTCCAAGTATTCAAGTAGTTCCTTTGAATGTTCCAAATGAGATAATTGTTGGTCTAATTTTTGATACTTTTTCACATCAATTCGCGATGAATCAGCAATATCAGCTTCAAAAATTTCTTTTAGTTCTTTTGGCAAAGTCCTTCTTGGGGTTCCTTTCCCAAATATTAGATGAACTACATCTAAATAGCTTAACGTTTCTATTGATGGGCGAACATAGTGATATGGGCGAGTACGAATTTCCTCGTATGTTGTTGTTGCTTCTCCTATGCCTTTTGCCTCAACATTCCAACCTTCCCCTGCAGGAAAAAAACCAAAACGTACTGCTTGTGAGAGGATATAATTTTGGTCATCGGGATAAGTTATTGAACTAATAAAACCATCCCACAAAGCTTTACTTAAGTCTTTTTCTTCGCCTTGATTCCAATTATCTAAAATGTGCAAAATATTACGGATTGATAATACAGATTCTTTAAGCTCCGGTTCATCCATTCCAGTATCTTTTTGGGCTTCATTATCCTTCCACTTACCCATGAAAACATTCTGAGTTACTCTGCACAACTGAGAAAAGCGAAATAATTCTTCTAATGTTCTTTTGGAATCAGGAATATGAATATTTCCATTTTTGTCAGCTAATTGTGCTATTATTATTCTGAAAAGTTCGTTTTCTTCTGTAACCTCTTGTTCTTCCAATGAACCTGTTATCTTTTGTGGTACATAATTATATTCAATAGTTACGAAACGTGATTTAAAAGCTGGATTTAGTTCATTTGTTCCTTCATAATTGACCATATGAGATGATAGGTTTCCTGTGCCGATAAATCCAAAGCCAGGTTTAATCAAAACAGGACCAACTCCTGTAATGTAAGCCGTACTTCCTGCGTGACGCTGCAATATATCATTCAAAGCAATTAAATTTTGCATGGCAATTGTATTTAATTCGTCTATTATTACAGGACGGCCTTCTTTTACTGCAATTAAAATTTCTCTTTCTATTTTTTTGATTGTAGTACCAAAGCTGCTATTACTTGCTACCAATAAATCAGAAAAGCTCTTCCATATCTGAATCTTAAGCTGTAGCTGCTCTTCATCAGTCATCTGCTCTAATCTTGCTTTATGCTCATCCATCCACACATAAAAATCTCCTATAATCATATTCAGATAATCCGCATAAGAGCCTTGGGAGAAGCTGTGTTCGAGAGACAAAGTTTTCTCCACAAACATATCTTCGTAAGTTAAATTATGTGAACCTGAAATAAATAGCGGTTGTAAAGATTCTATTTCCTCTTTACTACCATTAGTTAATATATTTTTATAGTGGAGCTTTCTTTCTTCATTAAATTTTTTAAATTTTTGAATAACGTCTTTCTCTGTTGCATTTGGATTTGAAGAATACCAGTTTTCCATTTTATTTTCTAATTCACTTTGTATTTTATTTTGAATAGTAAAATCCATGGCTGCTTCAGTTGCTAATTGTGTTTTCCCGCTTCCTAAATGTCCTACAATATATACAGGGACACCTAAATTCAACGAATCTATTACTTTTTGCTTTGCATTAACTACATAGGGGACAGCTACCAAACGTTGCTCGTGCTGGGTTTCTATATCGCTTATCAATTGACGTTTATAATAAAATTCCCATGCTTCAGGAGAGCTTTCCAGGATCTTCTTCAATTCCTTTTCCAATCCTCTTATGCAGTCAACGCGATATCTTGTAGCTGAATTACTACCAAAGTGGCTGTAATTATTAGTCTCGCTACTTATCCTCCTTTCAAAGCGAAGAAAAAACCTTTCATATTCAATTAAATTCTCAATTTCCTGTATCTTTTTACCCTGGTTTGCTGTTTCCTCTTCTACATAAGCTTTATATTTTTCGTAAAAAACATTATCTTCTTTAGAATAGACAGGAATTTTATCATCTCTTTCTTCAAATTTTCGAAAAGCTTTAAAAAATGATTCTTGTCCTTCTATCTCTCTATTATATTCATATTCCAATGACCTTGAGGCTTCCCTGCGCAAATCATCTTCATACCGGCTTTGCATTTCTTCTATGGCAGGAATATAAGCTTGCTTAATGTTTTTTTGTTCTTTCACAGAAGTCTCCTCCATTTTATGATGTTTATTTAATAAGGGCTTTGCCCATCATTATAATAATTGAATATAAATTAAAATCCCGTTTTTTTAAATTCGGGATTTTAATCAAATTATCAATTCAAAATGTCACTAAAGAATGCCATATTCTTTAAATAACTTTTCAATTTCTGTTCCTGCTACTTGTTTCATAATTTTACGTCTAACCAGTGGTGGTAAATTTATTTCTGGTTTTTCTCCATCTAATAAGTTCACCCCTGCATCTAACAAATAGCGGATATCATATCTGGAAGCAAATACCTCAGGAACTCCTTTTTCAACTCCAGTCAGTACATATACTGCTTCCATAGCTGTACGTCCTGAGTATTCAATAGTAAATACAGTATCACGTCCTGGATCATCCAATGTTTCAGCATATTGTCCAAGGAAAGCAAAGTTTACTGCATTCTTTGGTACAACATAAGGACGATCTCCAAATTCACGAGGCATAAATTGAGATGTGATAAATGGCATCATAACAGGAACTGCAGTACAACTTTCTGCTAATTCCTCTATTTCATCTGCAGGAACACCTATATGATATAACCATTCTTTTGTAATTTCCCTACCAGTGCAATCTCTCATAGGTTTTTTAATGTAGTCCCCAGGAACATCGGAAAACAAACCATATACCCAAACAACAACATCTTTTTCAGGTTGTCCGTAATATTGCTCCTGACGGTTTATTGTCCAGCTCATCAACCATGAAGAGTCAAGGGCAGTAACTATGCCGCCTGTTACAGTGCGTCCGCCATATGGGGAACGTTTTGTAATCTTTTCAATGTACTTGGGAACTCGTTCATCATGACAAGTTACTGTGCAAGACTCCCAATTGGATTTTTCCGGATCTGTACAGAATTTATCAGGATTTCCAAATTCATCAGACTGAGCTGCGATATTTCTCCACAGCTTCCAACATCCTCCCAATTCCTTGTTAAATGGAGCTGGAGTATTGTCATCTCCATATCCGGAACCTTCAGTCATAGAACCATTGGTGATAAATATCAGGTCGTTTTCCGTTAAGCTGATAGAAATATCATTTCCATTTCTATCTCTTGCAGCTATCCTCTTTGCAACCTTTTTATCATCTGAAATTGAGAACTCAACGTTATCGACAGTGACTCCATATTCAAATTTAGCGCCATGATCTTCTAAATATTTAACCATGGGTTTTACAAATGAAGTATATTGATCATGTCGTGAAAATTGTAAAGCTGAAAGATCCGGCAGACCCCCAACATGATGTATGAAGCGGTTCATATACAATTTCATCTCTAAAGCACTATGCCAGTTCTCAAAAGCGAACATTGTTCTCCAGTATGTCCAGAAATCAGAATTTAAAAGTTCCTCAGAAAAAATATCTTCAATAGATTTGTTTTGAAGTTCTTCATCTGTCATCATTGTAAAAGCAGCTATTTCTTTTGCCAAATCTTGACCTAAATTAAATTTTCCATTGTCATAGCGTTCGCCTTGGTTATTTGTAATACGACAATTGCTAAAATTTGGATCGTCATGATTTGTATAATAAAAATGGTCTAACACAGTCATATTAGGATCTTCTGTAGATGGTAAGGAACTAAACAAATCCCATAAAACCTCAAAATGATGTCCCTGTTCACGTCCACCACGCGCCACATAACCAATATTTTGACGAACTTGGCCGTCCAAACTTCCTCCAGCAATATCTAATTGTTCTAAAAAAGTAATCTTACTTCCATCCATGTGAGCATCACGAATCAAAAAGCAGCCGGCAGCTAAAGCACCAATTCCTGTACCAATTAAATAGGCCTTCTTATCATCAATTCCTTTAGGCTTTCTTGCATTCACTAAAGAATGATAGTTCCCATTTGTAAGTGTAAGCCTGTCATCATGTGTTTTTAATTTCATTTTATCTCCTTCTTTCTTAATAGTCTTCTAAATCCTACTATTATGTTTAGAGTTCTTTTATGTGAACTCTACTAGCACTCCACATTTTGAGGGGTAATAAATAACAACACCTCCTTTAACTTTGTGAATACTTGTTATCTGTAGGATTTGTTTATACTTATAATATCGCTTTTTTATGTCTTTTACATTAGGCAAACAAACTGCGGTGTTCGAATTTCGAACACTGCAGTTTATTTGCCTAATTTTTTGGCATTGAGATTAGAATGCCTTACAAAAAAAGATTTTGTTATTGTTTTTTATTAGAGTCATTTAAACCAGCACTTCGCTTAAGGGATAGGGCAATGTGTCCATCGAAGAGCCGCCCGATTCGTCTGATGATAGTATCAGGGTCTTCCTTCATTCCAGAAGCAATCCAGCGTAGTACCATTTCAGTAAGAGCACACTGATAAAAGGAAGCAATCAGTTTTTTATCCCCCGAAGAAGCTGAGATACCGTCGCTTACTTTTTCAACATACCGGTTCATGACATGTCCTGATACATTGTATATATAATCCTCTAATTCTTCTCTCTGCATGGAGTTATATACATGATTAATGGCTATTTTGTTTTCTAAAGCAACCTTAGTAGCTACAATAAAACTCTCCTCCCAGGAAAATGTATCATTATATTCATCAATTACTGTCTGGAGTTCTGTTTGAAAGAGCTCTGACAGAAGTGCATATACATCTGTGTAGTAATAATAAAAAGTATTTCTATTGATCTCACATGCTGAAGCAATATCCTTAACTGTGATTTTATTAAGTGGGCGCTCATTCAGTATCTTTATGAATTCTTCTCGAATCTTTTTTTTCGTATATTGCTGTGCCAAGCTGTTACCTCCTTAATGCTTTAGCCTTGAGAGTACAATAATGATTGATTGTTTCTCCCTTCAAATTCTTATTTATATATAAGCTCTAATTATTGAAATTTATGAGAGACTTAGCCTTTGAAATTAAAAAATCTCATTATATGAAAGATCTATTCTTTCATCTTTAAATTTCTAAACTCTCCTTCTATATTATAAACGTTTTTTACATATTTTACAATCTTTGCAAAGTAATCTTTTCTCATTTTATTTGATCTCCTATTCTCAAAATAGTTAATCATAAAAGCAAGAGTATTTCTCCGAATTTGCTATATTTTTATATGTATCCATAATTCTATTAAAATTAACGGTTTGCGCGATTTAAAGCTAAACCTCTTAGTTCATAGCCTATCATATGCTGTCGCTTTTGTCATTGGCGTCATGCACATGGCCATAAAGCATATATGTCTTCGGACTTCCATCTTCATCCAACTTATACTGAACTTTTAATTATTTCGATTTTTTGCTCCCCACTTACACAACTCTTCCAAGACGGGTAATAGAGTTTCTGCTTTATCTGACAGACTATACTCTACTTTAGGCGGGATTTGAGGATACTCTTTCCGCTTCATCAAACCATCCGCTTCCAATTCTTTTAATTGAGAACTCAATATTTTAAAAGTAATAGTTCCTATTTGTCTTTTCAATTCATTAAATCGAACTGGTTGGTTTTCTGCTAAAAGGTAAATAATAACCATTTTCCATTTACCACCAATCACTGAGATTGTATAACCAAAAGGTGTATCTTGAATATTTTTAACTTTACCATTAAAATCAGCCATACCCATACTTACACTATTCTTTCGAATAGTACCTATCAATAAAGTGCGTACTATTTTTATATTTGAGCTTAGTATATACTAAGATTACATTAAACTAGGAGTGATAATAATGGCTAATATTAAAACCTACAATCACGGTCTTCCATGGGAAGACGAACATGGCATTGCCCAAGGCTACTGTGTTAACGGCACCATATACATTTCGGGTCAATTCTCCCATGATATCCAGGGCACATTTGTTGGTGAGGGTGATATCGAAGTGCAAACCAGACAAACGCTAGAGAATCTCGATCGAGTACTGGCGGGATTTGGTGCTACGAGGTCGAACATTGCTGAGATGGAGATTTTTCTGTCAAACCCACAAGAATTGAAAAATGCATCAGTATTTTCAAGGAGTATGTGGGCGACCATCGACCAGCCGGTGCCCTCGTTGGTGTGTCGGGTATGGCATTTCCTGATCAGCTGATTGAAATTCATGCTGTAGCACATATTAACTAACTCATTCAAAGTGGTGAGCGAGTTGTCAGAAGATCAAGCATCGAAAAGGCCCGTTTGTTATTAGTGTAAAGCAAAAAAGATGTTGCCAAGAATGTATAACTTTTATTATAAAACGAACCCCTCCCTCATTATTTGGCAGGGAGCAGTTCTTTTTATAGATATTATGCATCCGGCCGATCAGATGCAATTTTTATTAAATAATCTTTATGTTTTTCTATTTGAACAATATCTTTAAAGTGAAGAATGCTCAGTCATTCTCCTTCCACATTAAAGGAGAATCAATATCGCTTTTTTCTCTCGCAGCGTGAATGATATTCTTCCAAATGTTTAATTGAATCTCTTTAGACTCTTGCAATCTTTCCTGAAAATCTGGAAAAAGTTTTATGGCATCAAAATCAAAGAAAAATAATTAAAACTGAGGGCACTAATAGTTTACAAGCATGATGGAGGTGCATCTCGCATATAGTGTGAGGTATATATGATTTTGGGCATTATAGATTCCTCTTTGACTTTCGGGTAAAAGAAAAGGGTGACCGTTAGATCACCCATAAGACTATTTTCTTTATTCTGTTGTGCTCTAATTTTGTGTTCTTGAATATATTGATGATTTGGTGGCATTAATAGGCTAGTATCTCATAGCCATCATTAGTGACTAATACCATAACTTCCCATTGGGCAGATGGCAATCCATCTGTCGTATAAACTGTCCAGCCATCATTATCATCTACAAAAATTTCTTCAGTTCCCATATTCACTATTGGCTCAATCGTAAATACCATACCTGGGACTAAAAGCATTTCTGTTCTTTTTTTTGAAACATGGCTTATCCACGGTTCCTCATGAAATTGCAAACCAATACCGTGTCCGCCTATTTCTTGTACAACTGTATATCCATTACTCATGGCATGTTCATTCACAGCTTGCCCCATATCACCTAAAAATCCCCACGGCTTTATTTGTGCTAATCCTAATTCAATGCATTCTTTAACCACATCCACCAGTTTCTTTTTTTCAGGACTTACATTTCCGATACAAAACATTCTTGATGAATCCGAAAAAAATCCATTGTATATTGTAGAAACATCAATATTTATAATATCTCCGTCTTTCAGCAAAACATCACTGGATGGTATTCCATGGCATACTTGATCATTGATTGATGTGCATACACTTTTAGGAAAACCTTCAAAATTTAATGTCGCTGGGATTCCACCCAAAGCCACCGTTTTTTCATAAATCAAATGATCAATTTGCTCTGTTGTCATTCCTATATGTAGCTGTTCAGATATAAAATCTAAAACTGCTGTATTGATTTTTCCACTTTTTCTAATCTCAATAATTTGTTCTTGGTTTTTTATAATTTTTCTGGGTGGAATAATACATCCTTGAGTTTTGTACCATAATAGCTTTTCGTCAAAAGACTCATGACATTTTTTATACTTAATTTTGCTTCCACACCAACATAAATCATTTCGTCCAATTTCTTTTAACATTAAAACACTCCTTACATTTACTGAGGAGTGTTCAAATGTCTATTTGAGCTTTATCAAATGTTAAGACTTTCGGCAATAATTTACGATATTGAAAGGGTGTATAGCCATAAACACGCACAAAAGCTCTTGTAAATGCTTCATGCGATGAAAATCCATATTGTATAGCAATGTCAATAATACGATTCTTCGTTTTCTGTAATGCCATAGCGGCCATACTTAGTTGCCGTTTCTGAATATAATCTTTAAATGAAACACCGACATATTCATGGAACTTAGTAGAGCAATAACAAGGTGAATACCCGACGAAATCGGACATTTCTCCTAATGTTGGACATTCTTCTAAATTTTCTTCAACCCAATTTATCATATTTTCAATTGTTTTAACTGACAATCTTGTTCACTCCCTGCTGGTATATTATAACTTCTTTTATATTTCAAAACTTGATTACAGTTTCAATTTTATACATTATTTAAATTACACTTATTTGTCTTTAAATTCTGTTTGCATAGATTATAATTTTTATAATATTATATCACTCACCATTCAGTAAGTCACCCAGAAACTATGACTTTGAATAAACCGCCTCACAGCAAAGGCTTCCACTAACCATGTGACATATACAACGCACCTAACCTTTTCAGCAACTCTACACAATCCTTTGCGTCTTGCACATAGATGAATGCACCCTCATGATCTGCTATCATATTTGTCTTTTCAAAGTAGTCAATCAGTATTTTTTGTTTTTCCTCCGACAGACCCTTTACGATGTCACGAACGTGTGAGCTTAATGTACCCTCGAATAGAATTCCTGGGCATCAACATCATGAGAATAGGCAATGACATGAGCAGATTGGAAATTCTCCACTGCACGTTTGAAATCCATTCGTGCAATACGATTTTCTGTATATCTGTATGTGCTGGTAAAGGCAGAGGATAATGTCTGCAATAAATAATTCTCAACCATTTGTGACGTTATATATCCGGAATAAAATTTGAGTTCCTCCCAAATGATAAAGAAAACAGCATAAAAGCCGCACAAACTGCACGGCTTAACTTAATATTTTTATAATTAGAATCATAGTGTTCTGAATTTCGTGTCTATAATATTGGCATAGGTCCAAACATCAAATACTTATACACAATTTCTGTTTTTGCATAAATACTATACTCTCTTGATCTTACTAAACAAGTCTTTACTGTTTAGTATAACATGTGTCTATATTAATCCATTCCTTTATTCCTGCTAAATATACATGAATTCCCCTGAACATCTATGCATTTGCCACAAGATATACATTTTGCCTTGCTATTATCTTCTCCACCCCATCTATTTATTAAATCGAATTCGCGCAAAAATGGTCTAGATAGTGAGAAATATTGAATTTTAGTATTATCCAGTATATCATTCATTAAGGTAAGTGATCTATTACCACCAACTAAAATGACAGGCACATTTACTTCTTCCGCTATCTCTGCAGCATATTTTCTAAAATATGATTCATTTTCTAAATATTTAAGTCCCTTTTCTTTTACGCTTCTATCTTCTGTTTTAGCTCCTACAACCCCGCTGATTTCTATAGCATCAATGCCAAGCTCTTCTAATCTTTTGCATACATATTTGCAGTCTTCAAAAGAAAAGCCATCTTCTATAAAATCAGAGCAATTAAGTTTAATTAACACAGGGAAACCTGTTCCGACCTTTTCTCTCACAGCTGCCAGGGTTTCGAAGATAATTCTTGCTCTGTTTTCAATATTTCCACCATACTCATCAGTTCTTTTATTGTAGTGAGGGCTTAGAAACTGACTGTAAATATATCCATGAGCAGCATGAAATTGCACTCCATCAAATCCTGATTTTTTAGCTCTAAGAGAAGCATCCGCAAAACTTTCAACAAGACCTCTTATCTCTTCCTTTGTAGCTTCCTTAGGAGTAACACCATATATACTATGGGCTACAGCTGACGGTCCTAATATGATTCTCTCACCTACATTAAAGTTAGTTTGAGAACCACCATATGCAATTTGCAATATTATGTTTGTATCAAACTTATGGATCCTATCAGTAAATGCTTTGTATTCTTCAATAAATGAATCATTATAAATCCCCATCATTCTAGGATTGGGCTGTTCATCTTCTGTAACATAAGCATAACCAGTTATTATTGTACCTACTCCACCTTTAGCAAGATTTTCATATACATTATATAGTTTCTCTGTCATATGCCCTTTGTTATCCGCCATAGCTTCCCATGTAGCAGATCTAAAAAATCTATTTTTTAGATTCATATTACTTAATGTTGTATTATCAAATAACCTTTTCATAGTACCTCCATAAAAACTCATATTTTTAATTGTTAATGCTTATAAACTTTTTGGTCATCATTTCTAAATAAATTAGATTGTTTGAATTACCAATTCATTTAATTCCAGTCTTGGTCTTTGGGGAGGATTTTGATCAGGATATCCTATCGGTAATAATGCTACTACATCATATCTCTCATCAAGTTCAAGAATCTTTTTTGCCTTTTCACGATCAAACATCATTATCCAACAACTTCCAAGCCCTAAGTCAACTGCTCTTAATGCGATATGCTCCAAAGCTATTGCCGCATTTAAACTTAAATATGATTTTAGGCTTTCTTCATCCATCTCTCGCCTTCTTTTGTTATAAGTCTCGGAATCTCTATTCATATTAGCAAGTGGAGTATCGGCAAAAGCATTTGATTGCATTAATTCCTTTGACCTTTTCTCAGCTGTATCTAAAACTTTTTTGTTTATGCAGCACGCTATAATCAATGGTGCTTGTGTTACAAAAGGTAAAGGAGTACATTCAGCAAATTTTGCTCTCGCCTCTTCGCTTTTTATTATTACATAACGAGTAGATTGCAAGTTGCTGCCTGATGGCGCCAGCCTTCCTGCTTCAATTAGCTCAGTGATATAATTTTCCGGAATAGGATCAGTTTTAAATTTTCTGATACTTCTTCTGGATTGAATCGCTTCATTTAATTCCATAATTACGCCCCTAACATTCAATTTTTTTGATGCAAGTCTCAAACTCTAAATTCTGATTATTTTCTTTAAAATATTAATTCAAACTTTTTATCGCATTTTCCGCCCACTTGGAATCTTTGTATATCGCTCTGCCAACGCCAATAAGATCGGCTTTTCCCTCGGAAAGAAGTTTTTCAGCCGCGTTTACATCAGTAATTCCACCAGTCAAGATAACTGGAATCGACACAACTTTCTTTATAGATTCAGTCAATGATGAAAAATACCCTTGGTCAGTAAGCCCAGCAACAATAAACCCACAAAATCCGCCAGATATATCGAGAATAGTTACTCCTGCTTTTTCAAATTCTAGTGCTGCAATTTTGCTATCTTCAATTGTACTACCGCCCTCCATATAATCAGAAGCACCCAATCGCAGTAAGATTGGGAAATCATCACCCACAGCATCACGTACTGCCTTAATAACTTCTAAATGAATTTTAATTCTACCTAGCACATCTCCACCATATTCATCAGTTCTCTTGTTAGTAAGGGGAGAGAAAAATTGATTTAGAAGATATCCATGTGCAGAATGAATTTCCACACCATCAAAACCAGCTTTCTTTACACGCAATGCAGCGTCTTTAAATTCACCAATTATATCTTTAATTTCTTTTTTAGTAAGTTCCTTTGGAACATTACCTATACGTGGATTTGCTATAGCACAAGGTCCAACCGGCTCATGTCCTGTAACAGCTAAACTGGCTGCACTCCCAGCATGATTAATTTGCATTACTGTTTTGGAGCCATTTTTATGAATAATATTTGATAATTTCTTCAAATCCTCAACACGGCTATCATCCGCCACAGAAAGCTGACCTTCACTTGCCTTTCCTTGTTGTGTGATAAAGCTATGTTCTATAATAATCAATGATATATAACCACCCTGTGACTTTTCATCGTAATAATCTAATATATTTTTGCCTATTCTTCCATCCTTTTCAGATTTCGAAGTAGCCATAGGCGGCATAACCAATCTATTCTTTAAAGTTAACTTGCCCTTGTCTAAGGGTTTAAGTAAATATGACATTTTTAACCTCCTTACATTTCGAAATTTAAACAGATAAACTCTACATCCGTATAATTAGCCGATGTAGAGTATCTAGTTATCTTATAAATTGATACCTTTACTAAAATTCAACTTTTTCTCCAAACTCATAAGCCTTTTTTAAAGCGTCTAAGTTTTTACTAACTTCAACTTCGCCAGTGCAAACACCTAATACTCCTGCCACACCTACATTCAGATATGCACATACTTCTTTAAAAAGTTTCTCTACAGTCTCAGGACCAGAATTAGGCAGCTCACCTTCGTAGGTCATAAGGAGCATAACTTTTTTATTATGAAAATCAAAACTGCTATCTGTAAAATTCAATGCGTATAATCTATCAATTAAAAGCTTCATTTGAGCGGTAACACTCCACCAATATATAGGCGTTGCTAATATTATCAGATCTGATTTTTTTATTTTCGGAACTATGTCCTTCATATCATCATTAATGACACATGTTTTATCTTCATTGTTTTTGCAAGAATTACACCCCATACATGGCTTTATATTACTATTCTGTAAAAAAACAATCTCACTTTGTGCATCATTTTTACTCAAGATACCATCTAAAACTTTATCTAAAAGTAATGATGTGTTACCATTTTTTCTAGGACTCCCCAAAAAAGAAACTATATTCATTTAAATCACCCCTTATTATAAAGCTGCTCTATATATATTAAGCACATCTTGTGCTTCTAAAGGCTTGAAATTTCCAAGTTTTCCTCTTACAGTAGCTTGCTTCGCCATTTCTTCTAATTTCTCTTCCTCAATTCCTACTTCTCTTAATGAAGAAGGTAATCCTAAGGATACAAAATATTCTTTTGTCTTTTTGATAGCATTATGAGCAATTTCATATTTATCACCAATAGAATCAATTCCCCAAACATTAACTCCATACTCAACAAATTTATCTACCGTATTATCATTTAAAACATATTCCATCCAATGTGGTGTTAAAATTGCAAGACCAACTCCATGAGTAATGTCATAGAATGCACTTAACTCATGCTCCATAGGATGAACACTCCACTCTGCATCTTTTCCATAGCTTAAAAGACCATTAATAGCAAGGCTGGAAGTCCACATTAAATTTGCTCTAGCTTCATAATTTCCAGGCTCTTCCATAGCTTTTGCACCATAATGTATGCAAGTTTTAAGAAGTGCTTCTGCCATTCTATTTTGCAAGTATGCCTCTTTCGTGTTGTTAAAGTATACTTCGAAAATATGACTCATTATATCTGCTGTACCCGCTGCTGTTTGATTTTTAGGTACTGAAAATGTATAGGTTGGGTCTAATATTGAGAATTTTGGAGCCATATCTTTGTGGCCTGTACCAAGCTTTTCACTTGTTTCAAGGCTTGTAATTACTGCTCCAGCATCCATTTCAGAGCCTGTTGCAGCTAATGTCAGTATGCTTGCAATTGGAAGGACATTATCTATTTTTCTTGGATCAACAACAATATCCCATGCATCTCCATCATAGTAATACCCTGCTGCTATAACCTTTGCGCAGTCAATTGTGCTTCCACCGCCTACAGCAAGTATAAGCTCTATTTTATTATCTCTGCATATTTCAATTCCTTTTCTTACGCTTGATATTCTTGGGTTAGGTTCTACTCCTGGCAACTCCCAAAATCGTATATTGTTTTTATTGAAAATATCTGTGATTTTCTCGTATATTCCATTTCTTTTTATACTTCCTCCACCATATACAAGCAATACATTAGATCCGTAATTCTTGACCTGTTCAGCAAGTACTTCTATTTTATTTCTTCCAAAAAATATTTTTGTTGGTATTGAATAATTAAAATTTAGCATAATTTCTCCTTCGATTCAAAATTATATATTATCTTATATAATTGATAACTTCCCTATTTCTTTTTGATGGTCCTAAAACACTATCATTTTCTTTATAACCGACTGCTACAGCATAAAACGGTTCATATCCATCAGGTAATTTTAATTTTTTAATCTCATCACTAAGTGTAAAGAAGAACCTACTGAGTCCTACCCATACAGTTCCTAAACCTATACTTTCGGCGGCTATCAGCATATTTTCAATTGCTGCTGAACAATCAACCGAGTATGAACTAACCTCTTTTTTGCCTGATACGATTATTAAAGTAGGTGCATTATAAAATATATTTACAGCGTTTTTCCCAATATTTACTATGTTTTCATTATCACTTTTGAGCATCACTTCTTTTGACTTATCACTAATAAAGTTAATCATATCTCTATCTTGTATTACTGTAAAATGCCACGATTGTGAGTTGTTTGCACTGGGAGCTTGTATACCAGCATCTAATAATGTTTGCAATTCTTCTTCACTGATTTGTTTATCTTTATACTTTCTTGTACTTCTTCTATTTCTTATTGCTTTAATTACCTCGTTTTCCATTCCTATAAACTCCTTCATTAATTATTAAATTTTGTCTAATATCTTATTTTACATCAAAACTTCATAAATTCTTAAAGTACTTTTTTGCAAATATTCAGTTCAGGCTTTTGATCCATATATTCATTCATTTTCGGAACAATTTTTTTAAAATGCTCTGAAGACATATGATTATTTAGGTCTTCCATTGTTTCCCACTCTTCTATCATGATCAAGATACTTGGATTTTTCTCATCCTGATACATTTCATACTTTATACAGCCATCTTCTTTTACCGTTGTTTCTACTAATTCCTTTGCTAACTCTAAAACATTCTCAATTTTAGCTTTTTTAGCAAAATTTTTTGCTATAACATTTATCATACAATTCCACTCCTTTTTATAGTTTATATTTTTATGCTAAACTCCTATAACTTCTTTAACTCCAGGTACTTCTTCCTTTAAAACTTGTTCAATAAACATTTTAATGGTCATTAATGCGCCCGGACAATTGCCGCACGCCCCCTGAAGCTGAACCCTAACAACTCCTTCATCGTTAACATCAACAAATTTTACATCTCCACCGTCTCTTTGTAATGCTGGGCGAATCTTTTCCAATGCTTTTAATATCATATTTTCCATTTGTAAACCTCCTATGATTAATCATTTATTTCCAATTTTCATAATGAATTCTTGTTGCATCAAATCTATCTACAAATTCATTTTTCTGACCATCTGGATATCCTACTGGTATTAATGCAAAAGGTTCAATACTTTCGGGCAAACTAAATAGGTCCTTTATATAATTCATTCTTTCTTGAACAGGTGCAATTCCAAGCCAAACTGCCCCAAGTCCTAACTGTACTGCTTCTAAAAGAAGATTTTCTGCAGCAGCCCCCATATCTTGTGGTATACAAGGGGGGAATTTCACTCCCTCTTTTCTTGATAAAAGAACAACTGTAACTGGTGAATTTGCAACCATTTTTGAATATGGACTTGCCTCAGATAACTTTTTTAACACCTCCTTATCTTCAACGATTATAAACTCCCAAGGCTGTTGGTTTCCTGCTGATGGTGCCTGCATTGCTGCTCTTAAAAGTTTTTCCATTTTTTCCTTTTCAACTGGTTTATCCACATATTTTCTTATGCTTCTTCTGTTAAAAATCACTTCCATTTATACGACCTCCTTATAAAAAAACTTTAAATTTTCAGCTTGTTTATTTTGAAACATTTTTATCACCAAATAAGTAATATTGTTTTTTTATATACTGTATGTTATGATTATACTACAACAATCCCAAATCACAAGTACGCACTTTTTTGTCACATAGTATATAAAACGATACCATGTTATTTTAAAAATACGGAGGTTACAAAATGTCAGATTTAAAGAATAAATACAGTTGCTCAATGGAACTAACTATGGATTTAATCGGTGGTAAATGGAAAATTAGAATTCTTTGGTATCTAAATATGGGTACAAAAAGATTTTCTGAGGTTAAAAGATTAATTCCTGATATTACCCCAAAAATGCTTACAACTCAGCTCCGAGAGATGGAACGTGATAATTTAATAACAAGGAAAGTATATCCAGAAGTGCCACCAAAGGTTGAATATTCTATAACGGAATATGGAAGAAACTTACAAGTTACGCTTGAGGAAATGTGCAAATGGGGTAATAAGTATGCTATTGATCATGATATTAAATTATAGTATCTAAATTAATTGGACCTTAACTATAATCTACAAATAAAATTTTAAAAAAGATAGAAGCAGTTTAATAAAACTAATCCACAATAATCAAAAGCAGGGGACTGTCTCACCCTCCTGCTTTCACAATGTACAAATTTATAATTTATGGTGATTTGCTTGCAACATATGAGCAGGTAAGCAAAGCAATCTTCTATATACCAAACTTGTTGTATTGTCGGAATCAATATACGCTGTGTATTCTGCTATTAAAGCGGAAAAGACTATTGGCTAGTTTCACTGGTAACTATTATTTGGATAATTTACAGATTACTAGAATAAAAAGGCATTTATTTCTGCGTATATTCAAAACATTTGAGATTAAAACTAAGTTCAAATGTTAACGGTTGTATCTTGAAAAGTCAATTATCTGTAGATTCATAAAAAAATCCTCTTCACTTTATAGACAACTTATCTATGGGGCATAATTGCTACCGATAAATCCCTCTAAGCACTGTATATCAAATAGAAAGTTATACACAAATCAAAGAGCAATATCTTCTGTTGCAAGTAGCAATCTGTTAAGACTAAAACCCTCAGTTTCTCTGAGGACTTTAGTCTTAACAGATTCCCCTTTCTTCAAGAGCAGTAACTTACCATTATCCTTGTCACTGCCCCTGCCATTCCTATTCATAATGATCTATCGTATGTTCCATGACGATGCCTGATTCAAACTGTATCTCCAGTCTCTCTCCCTTATTCACCTTAATGGTGTTTATTAATCTTCTGACTAAGTCTTCATCAAACTCTCTTACCTGTGGTTTTACAGTCTTTAGGGTACTGTCCATTTCTGTTAGTTTTTGTTTATAGTTCTCAGCCTGTTTCTTTTCCCTTACAACCTTTAATTTTGCCTGTTTAAGCTCGTTTATCTTCTCTGATATCCTTTTGTACTCACCATCAAAATCTTCTGCTACAGCTCCTTGTTTTGCGTTTTCTTCGATTAAGGTTAGTATCTCTTTTTGCAGAGATTCGATCTGCTCATCATATTCTGTTGGGATATCTTTAGTAGAGTATCCACCGATAACCCTGATGACATTTTCTCTGAAAGCCCCTATAAAATCTCCATTGTTTTCTACTACCTTATTAATAGCAGTCATAATGGCATTATGTAGAGGTTCTTCTTTTAAGGTAGGTGAGTGCTTGCAAGATGCCTTTGTTCCATTCTTTAGCCTGTTCTCACATCGCCATACTGCACTTTTTTGTCCATATTTTGACCATGTCTGCCTACGGTAGGGATGTCCACATTCGGCACATGCTAAGATTTCTGTTAGTGCATATTTGGAGCTGAATTTGCTCTTTTCCTTTTTTAATTTATTTGTTTTTCTTGTAACTGCCGCTTTATTCAGACTGGCTCTTCTAGCTTTTTCTTCCTGTACCTTATAAAATAATTCCTTTGGTATAATGGCCTCATGGTTATCTTCTATATAATACTGAGGTGCGATTCCGTTATTCTTTACTCGTTTCTTTGTTAGGAAGTCTACGGTATAGGTCTTCTGCATTAGGGCATCACCCATATATTTTTCATTGACTAACATTTTTTCAATTACACCAGGATGCCATGTTTCCTTTCCTGTGACTGTTTTGATTTTATCTGCCTCCAGAGCTTTCGTAATCTCCCCAATACTACTTCCTTCTAAATACATTCTAAAAATTCGTTTCACTATCTCTGCTTGTTCAGGTACTATGATAAGTTCACCTTTTTCATCTTTGGTATATCCCATAAACTTCTTGTGATTGATGGTGACAATTCCATTTTCATATCTTCTTGTTAAGCCCCATTTTGTATTTTCACTTAGGTTTCTGCTTTCTTCCTGTGCTTGACTGCTTAAGATAGTAATCAGTAATTCTCCTGTACTTTCTAAGGTATTAACACCCTCTTTTTCAAAAAATATGGCGATATTCTTTTCTTTAAGTTTTCTTATGGTCTGAAGGGAGTCTACTGTATTTCTTGCAAATCTACTGACTGATTTTGTTATGACCATGTCTATTTTTCCAGCCATACAGTCATCAATCATAGCATTAAAATCATCTCTCTTTTTTGTATTCGTGGCTGACTTTCCATCATCTGCATAAATCCCTGCACTCTTCCAATTTGGGTTGCTTTTAATTTTCTCTGTGTAGTAGGATATTTGAGCCTCATAACTGCCCTCCTGTTGTTCTAAGGTGGTACTAACTCTACAGTAAGCTGCTACTCTTAGGGTTTTTAGCTCCACCCTTACATTCCTGTCATATATGGTTTGTGCTGGTATAAATGCTACATTCTTTTTTGCTACTGCTACTGCCATTTCATTCATCCTCTCTTATTTTCTCATGATATTCCTCCATAGTTATGCCATTGATAAATTCTACTAGGATTCTTCCATCTTTATAAATAACTATCTGCTTTATTATGGCTATAAATATATCTTCATCAAACTCTGTTAGCTGTTCTTTCTCAGCCAGAGATTGTTTTATTTTTTCAGTGTTATAATCATAATCATCTATTTTAGTGATGCTATAATAAGCCTTTGCCCTTTTAAAGATTAGCTCTGATAATTCCTTTGATGAGAAATGTTCTTCTTCCTCTAACTCTTTAATTCGTTCTTCCAGCTTTCTAATTTCCAAAGTCATCCTTGGAGGCTCTTTTTTCTTCTCTTTATCTAGCATCCACATTCTTGATATGATTTTATTAGTTGCTGATATAAAGATAGTTTCTATATCTTTTTCAGTTAAAAATAAGTTTCTGCAGTGTACTCTATTTTGGTAGATGTATCTTTTACATTTCCAATTGCTCTTCTCGGATGGTCTGCCAGCATGTTCAATGTATTTACGGTAGATATCACCACACTCACCACATTTTAATTTGCTACTAAAAATGCTTTGATTTTTCATACTATTTGGTTGTAGGGTTCTTCCTAGTTCTTGCTCTTTTTTCTTTCTTCTTTTCTGCACAGATTCAAAGATTTCCTTGTCTATCATCCGAGGATAGAAGTCATCTCCTAAGTACTTAATATTTTGAAGTATCTTTCCTACGGAGCCATGATTCCAATTAGATTTGTTATTAGCATTTAAAAATCCGGCATTTGTAAGCTCTTTTGCTATGGCATGTAAAGATGATCCTTTATGGTACTCCTCAAATATCTTTTTTATTACTGCTGCCCTTTCATCATCAAATATTACTTTTCCATCTTCTATCTTATAGCCATGTGGCATATGTCTTTGCAACATCTACCTCACCTCACTTTCCATAATACTCTGTCAGTTCTAGGTTGTTTATTAGCTTGAAGGTAATCTCACTATTTTCTCCGATAATGATATTTTCCACTGTATGGATAAATAGGTTTTCGTCATACTTTTCTATAATCTCTGGATTATACCTTATTATTTCTAGCAGCCTTACTGTTCCTACGATTTCTTTTTCATAACCGTTATCATCAAGACATTGATTCCTCATTTTCTTAATGGCTTCAAGTTCTACAGTCAGAGCATTTTGTCTTTCTATAAAAATAGCAGAGTCAATATATCCTTTAGATACAACTCTACTAAGGATATGACTCTGCTCTGTTAATTCCATAATTCTATTATTTAGTTTTTTAATTTCTTCTTCCTGCTCATGATCAGTTCTTAAATTCTTCAAGGATTCAAGTAGTGGATATAAAATATCTGTATGATTGCTTAGAAGTTTATTCCACATGGTTAGGAAGGTTTCTTTTATAATATCCTCCCTTACAGCTTTCATACTGCATTTACTTATATCCCTTATATGCTGGACACAGCACCACTGAATTTTTTCATACGGTTTACCGATATAAATCTTTTGTCTCCTAAAAATGTTACCACATTCCTTGCAGATGATTTTGCTGCTAAATTCATATCTGTTTTGGTATTTTCCACTATCATCTACTCCCATTTGATTTCTTCGATATTCATAAATATCTCGGACCATCCGCCCTTCTTTTCTTGTAATAATGGGTTCGTGATTGTTTTCAATAAAATACTGAGGCAGTTCCCCTTTATTTGTTTTTCTTTCAAAGGGAAGTACCTCAGTTGTATATGTCTTTTGTAATAATAAGTCTCCCTCGTAGATGGGATTTTGTAAGATTTCTTTTACTACACTGTCTTGCCATTCTTCTGCTGAACGTATCGTTGGGACATTATCGTCATTTAAATACCTTGCTATTACATATGAGCCTTTGCCATTTAGATATTCATGAAAAATTCTACGGACAATCTTTGCTTCATCTTCTTTTATTATTAGATTTCCATCTTCATCCTTGGTATATCCATAAGCAGGATCGCTAAGTTTAAATGTTCCATCTTGAAATCTCTTTTTAACTGCCCACTTGTTATTAGTGGAGATGCTTTCTGCCTCTCCTTGTGCAAGAGAGCTTAGTATGGTGATCATCTGCTCACTTTTTTCTGATAGGGTATTAATATGTTCTTTTTCAAAATATACCCCGATACCAAGTGCTTTTAGCTTTCTGATAGCCTCAATACTGTCTACTGTATTTCTAGCAAACCTTGTGACGGATTTTGTAATGATCATATCAATTTTGCCGTCTTCACAGTCTTTTATCATCCGTAGAAATTCATCACGTTTTTTTACTTGTGTACCACTTTTGGCTTCATCAGCGTAGATTCCTGTGTATTCCCAGTCATCTCTTTTTCCGATAAAAGTCTTGTAATATTCTACTTGTGCAGAAAAGGAATTCTGTTGTTCTCTTGAATCAGTACTTACTCTGCAGTAGGCACAAACTCGTTTTTTAGGTTGTAATTCTAAGATTACCTTTTGCTTTACAGGTTCTATTTTTCTTACTTTCTTTGCCATGGTTTTTCCTCCTTTCCTTTAGAACTTTAGTTCCTGTTAGCAACACACATTATCACAAGAATTCAAATATAGCTAGTGTTATTACACATATACTTTTGCAAGTTGTGGAGAAAAGGTCTGACGATTTAATTCATCAATTTTTGCATATTCTACATCCGTTATAATTCCTCTACAAAGTAAGATCTTTAGCAGTTTTAAAGCCATTTTATATTCTACTTCTTTCGCTGTTTGCTCTTTTGTCATCACCATTCCTCCATTCATGTAAATTTTATTATTGTTTATGTAAGTATTTTTCATCTTTTTAATATCACAAAAATAGGGACCGCCATTTTAAATAAAAAACTTATAAATAGACTCTTGTCTATTTCAAGCGATCCCCATTGCTTCTAATATTAAGAATTTGTGTTGTACTTAGACACTACCTTCCCCAACACACAAAGCCTTGCAAGCAAGACTTATAGGGCGATTACATAAACTGCAATTGGTTATAACTGCTTTAGCAGTTATTGCATCATAGGACTCTCACCTCCACCGGGATCTCCGCTGGCTGCCCCCATTGCGATGTCTGTGGCTGGGCAGAAGTATCATTATAGGCTGATGAGGTTATTGCGAACAATCTACCATAGATTGTTTCTTGGGACGGATGGGTATCGCTTTGCACCTTACTTTGCCGACTTTAATAAAAACAGAGATTAAAATTTCTGCTCTTACAGGTGGTCTTGGCGCATCCTCCATTGTCGCTTTTCCATTTCTGGCTCATCAGCTAACGTATTTATGTAATCGGATATTTAGTTTTCAAAGTACAAGACAGGGAATAAAAAAGATCCCCTCAATGTGTAGGCAACGAGAAGACCTTTTTGACAACCATTTTTGAAAATATTTTATTTTTCTTTTAAAATTCTTTTTATTTTGATTAATCTTTTAGAGATGGCATTTTGTGAACAGTGCATTTTCCTTGCAATTTCACGCTGCGTATATCCTTCTATAGCCAATAAGGTTAAAAGTTCTAATTCATCATCACTTAAATCTCTTAGTTTTCTAGAAAGTGCATCATCAGAAATAGTATCTATCCAAGCATAACGTCCTGAAAACTCCATTTCATCAAAACTTGTAGATAAAGATGCAAACCTCTGAAATAAATTGGAGCGTGTTTCTGCATTTTGCTCATCTATATTTTCTTCTGGTATAGCTTGTACACGATTTTCGTAGTTTCTTCTCATACGAAACCAGCTCCAATCAAATTCATATAGCTCCTGTATTGCCTTCTCACTCATTCCTGCTTTTTTGTATTGTCCACATAACTTTTCCCATTCTCTATCAAATATCAACTTTTCTCTACTATAATTAAAACCCATTTGAATTCCTCCGTTTTCTGATTTTTAAAAATGAATGTAATCATCAGAAAAAGGAGGAGAACGGCATTTAGTATGTAAGCTAGACTTTGTCTTCTCCATCTTTCCCCCTGTTTTTGGGTAAAGAAAAAGCCCAGAACAACATTAATTTGTTATTCCAGGCTTCTTCATCACCATATTTGGAGAAATGGGCATAAAAATAACCCCGACATAAATGAAATGCCGAGGCTCTTGATTGTTATTTTATTTTAGACCATTAACTCCCCATAATACAGAGTATAGGCTACCTACAATTCAAAGTCAGTACGTATATGGTTCGTATCTAGTTCAACTTTAGTTCACACTTAGTACGCATTTTGTATTTCTTCAAAGAAATATAGTAAGTCTTTTTCCTCTATAGTACTTGTCCCATTAAAAATAGCTTGATATTTGGGAAGGGAATATCCCCAAAGTGCAATTCCAAATAGTTTTATTGCCTCTTTCTTTTTTGTATAGAAACTTGTCCGCTCTATAGAAAGATATTCCAGTATTTCTGTTTCTGTCATTGGATATGCTGTAATATAGCATTTTGACAATATTTCATGATACAGCTTTCCATTTGTATGATAATTATAAATTTTAATCATTGCTGTATCTACAAGATCTATCATCCATTTAGTCTCAAAAATACAGGAAACTTTATCACTAAACTTGTCCTTCTTTTCAGTAGGTGCAAAATCATTTAAATATGTTAAAGCTGTAGCAAGCTCATTGCTATAATATGACTCACATGCTTCCCTTACATAATTAGCTTCTTGAATGGTTCTCCATACTACATCCCTGTATATAGCAAGAACAAGTTTTGATTTATGAAAAACCTGTTCCTCATCAAGGTTCATACCCTCATACATCTTTGAAATATTCTTCATGTTTCTTGTAAGTCTCATCCCATACCTCCGTTGTTTTAGGGGTACTTAATTTACATGTTATATTCCCCACCCCATATTTTTATTGACTATTGACAAAATGTGAAGATTTATGTACTATAGTATGTGTAGCTATTCTTCACATTTATATTATATGAAGATAACCATCATATGTCAATAGTAAAATACATTTTATGAAATATAATTTCATATTCAAGGAGGATATTATGAGATTTGGAGAAAAACTTAGAGACTTACGGAAAGGGAAAGATATGACCCAGACTGAATTGGCAAAAGAAATCGGTGTTTCGCTACGCACAATTATTAGCTATGAAAATAGTAACAGCTATCCAAAGAAACGAGAAGTTTATTCCAAATTAGCTGCATTTTTTAATGTAGATATTAATTATCTTTTAACAGAAGACGAGGAATTTATCACAAAGGCCAAAGCTAAATATGGTAATCGTGGTGCAAGACAAGCTGAAGACTTAGTTGCTGAAATTGGTGGGTTATTTGCAGGTGGTGAATTATCAGAAACAGATAAGGATGCTGTTATGCGCTCCTTACAACAAGCTTATTGGGATGCCAAAGAGGAAAACAAGAAGTATACTCCTAAAAAATATAGAACAGATGACGATAATAATAATAATTAAGTCCAACTAAATGTACAACTTTTTTACTATAATCACAGGGGAATAGTAGATTGTTTATAGGGGGGTGCTGCTTTGATTGACTCTTTCAAAATATATAAGAAAGCAAATGCTCTTGTCAAACGTATAGGGACAAGGGATACCAGACAGATTGCCAATGAACTTGGTATTAAGATTTATTATGAGAGTTACAATGACCTATTGGGCATGTATACCTATCGTTGGAAGCAACGTGTGATCTTTATTAATAATAATTTAGATGACCATATGAGACAGATGGTATTAGCTCATGAAATCGGTCATGACATTTTTCATAGAAATTTAGCTAGTCATGGTCTTAAGGAATTTGAGCTTTTTGATATGAAAAACACTACCGAATACGAAGCCAATATCTTTGGTTCTCATTTGTTAATTGACAATGATGAGGTATTAGCTCTAGCACGTGATGGTTATGATATAGTGCAGATTTCAAGCATGCTAAATTCACATATTAATCTGCTGCTGATAAAAATGCAGGAAATGAATAAAATGGGGTATGATTTTAATGTACCTTATCGTCCTGAAGGTGATTTTTTGAAGAAGATAAAAGTATAAAAGCTCCTGCTGTTTATTTTGAGACAGCGGGAACTTTTTATTATTGCTATAAAAATACAGTCTAATTACACATATACGCAAGAATTTAGGTTTTCATTCAAGAATTCAAATAATTTTCTAAATATCCAAGTTAATCTAAAACCATTTCAACTCATATTTTCCTTATTCATAAAGCAAAGGTACTTACAATATAATTAGCATTTTGATAAGTTTTATTTATAAAAATATTATAATATTACTTGTATTTACTTAGCTTTTTTCCCAATTCTTCAAGCTGTATTTGGGCATTTAAAACCTGCTTCCCCAGATATATTTCTTCTTTGTCACATCCTGCAAAACAAGATTTTATCCAGTTGTTTTCCTTTTCTAACGAAATATAGTAATATTTATTTTTTGTTATATCTTGCAGTAACAAGCAATACGGTAATGAATTTGCATCTAAATACTCAAAGGTTTCTCTATCAATAAGGAACTGATTTCCTTTTTGAATCATAAAACAAATATGAAGCTTGGAAGGTATTTTTATAATCTTCAGTTTTTTTGTTTCATCTACAATCTTAAAATCAAGTCCTATGTTTTCTAATAAGTTTTCAATTTTCATTTTTACCTCAATTTTCTATATAACATAGCTATTGTCTTAACACATTTGTAATTACTAAAATAACATAGTTTTTATTATATTTTGTTCTAATACCATATTCTCAGTTATTCTAAATTCGTTATCTTCATAAACAACAGAAAATGCTTTGATTTTCAGCCCTAACAAAACTGCTTTGCAAAAGTGTAATTTCACTACTTCTTTTACATTCTGCCATTCAAAATCTAAAATAGAAGGTGACATTGAAACAAAAGCAAAAGTTACATTTGTTCCTCTTTTCAATAATTCAATATATTTTATTAATTGTCTTTCAAGTCTACTGGAAGCATTGTCTGGATATATAATTTTACTTGTACTGCTAAGCAATGACTTTACCTCAATACAACCATAACTCTCCATAAAAAAGTCTGTTTTAACCATATTATCAACAGTGTATTCTCTATAAATACTTTCTTTTGCTATTTTATTAGTTAATAGGTATTTTTCATAAAGTTGATTAACTCTATTAAAATTTACATAGTAGAGTATTCCCTCACATTCTACAGCTTCTAATGTATAGCGTGTACGAAGTTTATTTCCTTTATTCTCTGAAACTAAAACTTTACAATTTTCCAAAGATAGGTATTTTGATAATTTTGAAGAAGAAGACACATAACACTCTTCTCTGAGTTCTTCTTTTATAATTGTACATAAAAATCGATACTTTCCTTCTTCAAGAAAAATGGCTTTGTGATATTGTCCTCTCATATTTTAGGTAACATGCTAGCTAAATCAGGAGAGTTTGAAGATAAATTCCATACAGCAACTTTCATTTTCTTAATATGTTTACCCTCACCAAAATCAAGTAAATCCTCTCGTTTGAAAATATGTAATAGCTTATTTAGGCTACCTAATTCTGCTGAGGTCATTAAAAAGGCTTCTTCAGGATCAATCAACTTGCAATATGACCACAACTGCCCTAAATCTCTCAAAGTTAGATTCGTCTTTTTTGCTTCAATAAAAAATAATTTTACTATATTTTTTTTACGAGCAATACCCAAAATATCTATTTGAATGTCCACACCAGTGGCAAGTTCATTTACAATACCTAATTTAACTAAAACTCTATCTAATCTTTCTGCATGAGCATCCAGTGTTACTATTTCAAAACCTCTATATTTATCTTCCAAGTATTTATGTAACCAATTACGCATAGGTTCATAAAGTTCAAACTCACTCTTTACATTTTTACTATTCGGCATAGCCTAATTCCTTTGCTATTTCAGACCATGAGTTAAAGTGCTTTCCTCTTATAACAAGTGGAATAAACTCATCATCCTCACTAGGGTGTATTGGCTTTTCTTTATTTTGAATTTTACGTGTTTCCCAATAATACCTATGCGTATATTTTTCAGGGTCTTTATTATTTTGTCGATAGCCCGCCAATAGTTCGTCTGAATACATTTCTAAAGCTTGTTGCTTATGAATAATCCCAAATCCTACAGGTATAAATTCATTTGCCCATATCTTAACCTGATGTTCCTTTTTCCAAAAGTTAGGCTTACCTTCATTGTATTTAGTTAGCTTACCGTCTCGTATATTAGGATGTGCCCAATCTATATTTTGTACAGGAATATCTGTTGATTTTAATAAGTTACAAATATCTATTACCATCTGCCAATTATGCGGTATTTCAAGATAAACTCTATGCTGATATTTTGCACCGACATAATAATTACTGCGTCGAATATATCCTGTAACATCTGCAAAGCCTTTTATAAACTGTCTACGTTCATCAAGCGTACACTTAAATATATCTGAGTGTATGTTTATATCATTATGGGATACCGCATTACCTATGAATCTATTTATCTCTCGTATTAAATAATCTGTGTTAGGTTTTGTAAATGATAGCACAGTAGATGACTTATTTTGGATGAAATCGAGCCCTGCACCTACTAAAGGCTCTATAATGCTTCTTATGTCAGCGATACTAGCTTTTACATATAGCTTAACATCGTGTATTTCTTCTGTCTGTAACTTTTTATGGGGTATATCTATTGACACGATTGTAGTTGTAACAGTTCTTTGAATTTCTCCGTTACCACAAATCATACCCAAGAGGTAAGCCATTTCTATATTCATAATAATATCACCATCCTATCCTATATATCCATCCCAAAACGCACTTTGCTCATTTTCATCGCAAAAAACTTCCAATATAGCCTCTTTAATCATTTCCTTATCCTGCATATTCCCTGGATTAAAACCAACATACATACAAGCTTCAACAAATAAACTACCAGTAATTCTCATTTGATTATCATCTTGTAGTCTATACTTCAATGCTGAAGGCATATTGTAAATAGAACTAAAGTAAATTCTATATTGTGGTGCCCATTTCATATCATTACCACCAGATGTAATACCAGAGGTAATTGGATAATTGGGAATTATCTCTGCCAATACATCATCTCTATCATCTGGTATTTCAGCATCAACTCTGCGTACATTTTTTAATATATAACCTAATGCAAAACATAAATCATCGGTCGAATCGAAGTAAATATCTTCAGCTCTTCCCTTGAAGTTTGAAATATAACAATATCCTCTATTAAATAATGATTTTTGCAAAGTAATAGCCTTCATTACTATTCCGCTCCTCTATTTTTTTATAAAAATAAGAATGTATTCATGCACTTTATTAATACGATATTTGTATGGATATCCAAGAGGACGCATATTGTTGTAATCTTGTTGCCTGTCCCATATAATTATATCATCAAAGATAAAACCATGTTTTTGTAATTCAGTTGCTAAATCACTATGTAATGGATAAAACTCACTCTTTTTTCTGATATCCATAACATTAACCAAACAATAAGCACCTGGTTTTATAACTCTATTAACTTTTGCAAATAGTTCACCTAATCTACTTATAAATTCACTATAGTTAGGTATGTTACCCATATCATTGGCTTTCTCTGAATAATTAACCGCTTCTTTACCGTCAGCACTGCGTTTCATATTCAAAATATCCCAATATGGTGGTGAAGTAACACATAAATCGAAAGAATTTTCTTCGAGTTTTTCTAATTCAATAAAACTATCTCCATTGATTACATTTATTTTATCATCATTACCCACTCTATTTTTTGCAATCTCACAAAACTCTTCCGACAAATCAATGCCTGTAGCAGGTCTGTTGAGATTGTGAGCTGCTACAAGACTTGAACCCACACCATTAAATGGGTCTAAAATAGAATTTCCATCTTTTGAAAAAGTTCTAATTAACTTTTCACATAAAGAAACAGGGTATGATGCAGGATGTTTCAAGTCTTTTTCTTCCTTAGTTTTAATTAAATCTCTCCATATACTGAAAGAATTTTGAAGCCATTCTTTTCCCGTTAAATTGTTGCACCTTTTATCCTCGTTTATCATTATTCCACCTCTGTGATTGTATGTTTTTCATTTGATTGTCAATGTGATAACGTTCTTCTTCGCCAATGTTATAGGTTTGATAAATTAAATTATTTAAAGACTCAACCATTTCAAACCATGTATCATTCATATATTCAATATTTTCCAAAGATTTAACAATACTAATTACTTGTCGAAAAGTTGTATCATTAATAATCAAAGGTAGTTTTTTCAAGTATCTTGCATCTGTATGCATAGTAAGCCTTGAATTATTATAGCAAAACTTCAATAAATAATAATTACAAAGTCTAGAATGTAAAAAGCCTAAAATATATCGACACATTTTTTCATCACCATCAGTAAACACAGTTACCGTTTCAGTAGCTTCTAAATCACCTGCAAAACTTGCTATTATTCCAGATTCTGCACTGTAAATGTTTTGTATAAATACTTTATTACCCTTTTGGGGGACAGGTATATTTTTAAAAGAAAACTTACGTATATCTTTTCCTTTTATTGCTGTATCTGATTTTGATTTACCTCTACCAACATATCCTGTACAAATATCACTAAACTTTTTATATGTAGATTCTAAAGTTCTATATATTGTAAAATCTTCCTTGCTATCAAACAAAAGAACTTCATCTCTATAAAAATTTTGAGGAACTTCAGCTTTTTTTATAAATTCTTTATTTTCGTATTTGTAAATAGTAATGTTATTATCTTTTACAAAGCTATTTTCAAGTGTAAGGACAATTTGTTCCCCTCTTACATTTTTAAAGTAAGTGCCAATATCGATAATTGAAGCTATTTTTTTTTCATTTAATATCATCTTTCTTAACATAGAATAAGAAGCTACATGAAGAAAGTTTTTAGGTATAATATAGGATATTGTTCCTGTAGGTTTAGCTAATTCAAAAGCTCTATATAAAGCAGCAATAAATAAATTACTTCCTGAATCTTTAACATTTCTTAAGAACAAATAATCCGAAGTGTCAATGACAATGTCCTTAGCTATAGGCGCATAAGGTGGATTACCTACTACAAAATCAGCAGGTGTTTTCATTTTAAACTTCTTTAAAACTTCTTGCCCGTTATTTGCAAGAGTATCTATAATTTTAGCATTATTAATGCCATATTCTTTTTTCGCTACATTAACCGCTTTTTTATCAATATCAGCACCATATATTGAAGTGTGACCTAAGTGTTTAGCTGATATTAAAAAGCTACCCGTTCCACAACATGGATCCATAATAGTAGCATCTTTGGGGATATTAAGAAATTGAATTATTTTCTGTGCTAATTCAATATCCGTATAAAAAATACCATTTTCCTTTTTGTAACCCGAATCAAGAGATTTTTCATATTCCTTACTTTTTATGGAGTATTTAATTAATTCCATTATTGTTATCTCCTTTCATCGACAAACTAAACATAAGCAATATTTAGCAAGAGCATAATAATCCAATATTATTGTATCAAAAATACTTAGGTTAGTCAATTGATGCTTTTGCTATTCATAATAAATATGGCATCTGGCCATTTCAAATACTTTGACATTACTTAATGTCTATTGCATCTTCCAAAATATATTGTTCTTTTTCTGAAGTTAAATATATTCTTAAAGTGAGTCCTTCTAGTTGGTTCACTATGAACCTCACCTCAGTCCACAAAAAACACGTAATTTTCCCTTGGTGGGAAATACGTGTTTTTTCATGCTCCTTAATCTATATATTATTAAAAATTACCCTATAATTAAAAAATATCTATTAGAGGAATTACTTCCATTCTCCCTATAACGTGACTCTTTTCTGAGAAAGCCACAACGAATTAAATCAGCTATGGCTCTCTTTACTGTACTCCTTGACATCGATGTGTCTTTTGCAATAGTATTAATTGCTGGCCAGCATTCACCCTTTGCATCACATCTATCTTTCAAATACATATATACACACTTAGCACGAGATGGAAGTTCCTCTTTATAAATCCTCCCAAAAAAGCTCAATGAAACACCCCCTATGTCCTGAGTATTGATTTACGTTTTGAATCTCCTTTACTTTCGTCAGTTTGTTCATGTACAGGAGTATGAAGTATGCCTCCTTGTCTCTTTACTGTAGATTCGGTAGTTCCTTCTTCAACTATTACATCAGACATATACTGACTAATAACATTTTCTTCTAAAGTATGTTTGTCGGCATAACGTACCTTACGATTAGATTTTTCTTCCATCTCATATGGCTTTTCGAAAGTGATGCCCCAATCTAAAAATAATCGAAGTTTCGTCTGCATGGGATGTACTCCTGTTTTCATAATTACAAAATTTCCTTTTGGTAATGACTTGAGCTCATCTGCCGTCAGTAATGGCCGCTCTATCATCTGTAAGCTTTGAGAAGGATCGTTTTTACCTCTGCTGATACTTCCACTCATAACAGTTCCGCTACCAAGTGCTTTGGATAACACTTGTGCTGTTTCTGAATTTGGTGCAAACCCTCCAAATATAGTGAGCTGACAGTTATCAGTTATAATCTCACTACCTTCTTTTCCATAGTTTTTATCAAGCTGTGCAAAGGATTGAATGATTGGTACAATAGAAATTCTTCTTGATCTCCCTGCACTAAGCATCATTTCGAAGGATTCTATCTTTGGGATTGTACCTATTTCATCTGCATAAATCATTACACGATTAGGAAGCTTACCACCATTTTCATCTGCTACTGTTAACATTTCACGGTAGAACTGTTGCAAAAATAAACTGACCATGAAATACTTTGTATTGTCTTCTTCCGGGAGTATAAGAAAAATTGCAGATTTTTCGTAGCAGAAGGTTTCTGCATCAATTGTTGTATCAAAGCACAATATCTGTTCCATTTCAGAATCAAGAAATGCATTGAGTCTCGATAGTACTGTAGAAAGAACAGATGCCATTGCCTGTTCTGCTGAATTAAGAGCTGCGCCAGCAAACCATCTAGCTTTATGATCTGGTGGAAGTTTATCCATCAATAACTGAAACTGGCTTTTCCCTTTTACCTTGCTTGGAGCCATTAAATCCTGAACCAATTTGAACACACTTATTATATGTCTTGTATCTATTACATGTCCATCTTCCTCAGTAGGTGGGAGATATTCTGCTATAAGCAAAATAACTGCTGTCAAAAGTCCTTCTGCAGCATCATAGAAGAATGCATTTTGTCCATAAGCTGAACTGTCACCACCTGAATTTATGATTGTCTTTGAAATTATCTTTGCATATTTTTCTGCCTTGGCTCTTGCAGATAGATTATTGCTATTCTCTCGATATGCATCCATATATTTATTTACTAAATGCAGAAGATTATTTCCATCACTGCGTGTGGGATTTCTTAAATCAATAACTGCAACTTTATATCCATAATTCTCTTTTGCTATCGTTCCATAGTTTCTAGCTAAATCTCCCTTTGTATCAGTGGTTATAAAACTCATCCCACTCGCACATGCATATTCTAAATTTGGATATAGAAAAAAAGCTGTTTTACCAACCCCTGCTGCTCCTATCATAAGACAGTGAACATCTCCTATATCTACAAGACCTACAATATCTCCTTTATTTCCTTTACATCCAACCACTAACCCCTGTATCAAATTACCACTCTCATCACGTGGAAGATTCTTACCCTTTCTCCATTGTGATACTTTAAAAGGAATATGCTCATATGTTTTAATAATTTCCTTTTGCGTTGCGAAACGAGCAACTCCATGTTGCCCATCTCCTACTGTTTTAGATTTGATTCCATTTAAGGTATAATAATGAGCAAGTAAAGACAACCCACCAATAACTAAAAACATTATGGTACCAACTCCTATCAATAAAAGTACCTGTGATTGCATTAAATTAACCTCCATTTCTAAAATGTCTTAAGTAAATTAAAACTGTCCAATAGATTTTATGACATCATCATTAACTGTTTTTGCTCTTGCTTTTGTTGCTGCATTACAATAGTAATAATTGTTTTTAAGCAATGTCCAGCAATAGTTTCATATCTTCTGGCAATATCTTTCTTATCATTTTCGCAAATAACATCCTGCTGTTTTCCAACTTGCTCAAGTTCTTTTTGAATATCTAATAAACGATTATTAAGTTTGCTACGATTTTCATATGCCTTGAATCCGTCATGTAATCCTGTAAGCAATTTGTCCGTTTCTGAAGGATAACCCATCTGTCTGTATTCATTGGATGCAAGGCATAAAGAAAGAGCAGACAGTTGTTTTAAATTTTCAACCATCTGCTCTGTATCATCAGTATTACATTTTTTAAATAAGGTATTTAGTTTTGAAGGTGAAATGTCATTCTTATCGATTTCAATAATATATTTTTGAATTTCAGAGCAAACCTCATCACGAATAATATATTGTGGGTGTTCCTCGGATGGAATTGCTGAGAGGTTGAAGCTTTCTTTAATATCTTCATTCCAGTCCTTGCATTTAGAAAGCAATCTGCTACATTTAATTCCTTTCTTAGAAAGTAAATCCTGAAATTTTTCACTTGCTTCAATACCCGCTGCGTCATGGTCTAAACATAATAGAACATGATTTAAATTAGAATTAATTTCGAGTATTTTAAGCATTGCTTGTTCCGATACTCCACACAATGCGACATAGCTGTGTTCCTGCCAATGGATGTTTTTATATATTGTAATAAAAGACAGCATATCAATGGGAGCCTCAAAAACATAGAGTCTGTTACTTATTCCTGTGTAATGAAAACTATAACCTGGATTACCGCTTTCAATATTACCTTTAAATCCATTACCATGAGAATAAATTCCACGTTTGTGTGCATGACAAGAAACTCCATTTTCATCATAGCCTACAAATACTGCGTTATGATATTCTTTCGTCTTGTTTGCAGATTGTTCACAACTTTCATAGAGTAATTTTTGTTTAGCGAAGAAACTAACCACATCACGATCAATATGACGATTTTTAATGAGATACGCAAAAACCCTTCGCATATCTGAATTCTTCGGAGGGAGTACAAAGGGTTTTCGTTTTATTTGCTTTCTTTTTTTTGCCTTACTATATAACTCACCTTGTTCACCACTAAGGAGCTTTGTTACTGCCTCTGGAAAAGATAAGCCATAAAAGTTTTGTACAAAATCAATTGCAAGACCTCCCTGCTCTAATGCATGATCGTACCATTCGTTACCTCTAACTGTAATACTATGGTCACTTGCAATTCTTTTTTCTCTACCTGATGGCAATAGTTTCTCACCTTGCCTTTGCAAAAATTCTACAAGATCAACTTCATTAGCTCTTAGTTTTTGTTCTTCTGTAAAATGAATATAAGTACTCATAGATTTCCTCCTAATTAATTTTATATTTATTCAGAACGACCTATCTCTCTCTTTAATTTTAGGCATAGAAAAACAGCCTCTAGCTTAAAAGGCTGTAATTTCATTTTTATTTATAGTTACATTGCAAGGACATAAGATTTTTGTAATTTAAAACATCATTTAATGAATTTCTCAAATTCCTCAACTAATCGTTCTACATATGCTAATCTTCCTCTACCAAGAGAGGCATAGTATTTAGCATGTTTTTTACAAGCTAAAAGAGCACTCTTTAAATATTCAATTCCAAAATCCTTTAAAATATTATCCAAAAAATAGCGAGTTGAATATTCATTTAGTGTTCTTGCATATTGCTCTCCGTTCATCATACCAAGAAAATCAGTTACATAGTCTCCAGCAGATCCTTCATTCATTCCAGTTAACTTAACTATTTCATTTCTTCCTTCAGTTCTACCTAAGTCTCCTAGATATACTTTCTTTGCAATCCTATATGCAACTTCAGCCATATCCTTTGTTAACGTATTACCGATATTCACTTTTGGTTCAACAGCTCTTATATCACTTGGATCGTAAGTGTGAAGTGCTAATTTTAATTTATCAGAATGTTTAATTAACCAGTCATAGCAATATTTTTGATTTTCTTCATTATAAATATCAGTATTTATGGAATATAATATCCTTTTTTGAGTACTAGACTCTCGGCTAGAATACCAATCAAGTGCAAATCCACACATTGCTTCAATTTCTTGTTTTTTTAATTCAAGACGTTCAAAGGTCTCTTTATCATAGACATATAAACCAATTTTTAAAATCTTCTTTCCAATTATATTTAGAAATATATGATATCCATTACCTCCAATTGCAACATCATACCAATTATCTGTTGAAGGTTTACGCCTACCAATATCAGTATCTCTACCGACTGACTTGCAATAATCAACAAAGCCTGTCCAAAAAGCTAGTCTTAATTGCTGTGTATTGCTAACATTTATATCTTTGTTAAATGCCGGTGTTACTTTTATCTCTGTAAATTCAGGTACTTCTGGAACTTCCTCTCTTTCATCGAAAATAAAGTTAATGTGTAGAAGTTCTGATTTTTGCTCATTTCCTGCAAACTTAAACATCCAACGCCCTTCCATAAATGAAAGTAACTTTAAGCCACGATTATAAATATGCATGTCGCTCCAATCATCTTCCTTTGACACCTCTATCTCACTGTGAGAACCATTTTCATAACCTCGCCTTCCAGCGGAGTTACTTGTTTTTTTATCATCAAAGCTATCATTTTGTAGGCTCGAATTTATACTCTGCGCAAGAGGAAGAAGATTCCCAATAGATGAAGAAAGAATTTTTATTTCTGCATCAGTGTATTTTCTAAATTGATTCTTCCAATACCACTTAGAAGGTGTTTGTGGAAGAATATGCTCTATAGTTAATTTATCCTTCTCAGTTTTAGTGAATAAGTTCCAGTCAAGTTTTTCAATATTGCCTTTAACTGCTAAGCTATATTCATATTCATAAAGCAAGTATTTTAAATCTTTCCATCCATAAAACCCATCACCGTTATCAAACCTTTTATCTATTCTAGTCATAAAATTATTAATTGCAGCTTTTATATCATTATCTGTTGTAGTTTTAAGATCATTGGCAACTTCATTTATAGAAATAACCCCAGCATAAACATCTTTTGCTTTTCTATAATAATCACTACTTTTATAACTAGATTGAAATGTACCCATTCTAAAGCAAACAAATATAAACCGTTCTATTTGCTTAAACAGTTCTACCCTTTCAATGCTTGTTGACTTTGAAGATGGTGTTATTGCAGATGTAACAAGAGGTCTAAAGTATCCAATACCTACTCGATTTAATTTATCAAGCCATATTTTTTCATCATCTGTTAAATTACTCTCATTAGGGAAAAATGTATAGTACCAATATTTAGCTGTTTCATTTAGACTTAGTACATAAGTATCGATATCACTAGGCTCAAGCTTTGCAATTGCTACAACTTCTTCGTCAGTTATAATATCTTCATCAGAATCTAAATCCATTATTTCTTCACTAGTCTCTTCTACAATAGGTATGATTTGTTTTTCAAAAACATTTTTTGCTGAAAATCTATTTAATAAAAATTTAATATAATCATTACCTTTTTGACGAGAATATTGAAAAAACATAATCCAGTGTGCTCTCAAAAACTCATCATCAGAAAGCGATACCTTTTTATTCCTACCAAGCTGATAATAAACCTCTTTCCATGCATCATTAATTTTCTTTCTAAGAGCATTTTTATTGTATTCATCAAGTTTGTTGTGATCAAACAGAGTAGTTAAATAAATTAATCGATTTTTCAAAAGTTCAAGGTTGGTAAGTTTTTTTCCACGATTATTCATCGTTTCAAAAGCTACAAAAACATCATAGTCATCTTCAATTTCATGAATATTAAACATCAATTTTTGTGTAAGCTTTTTATAAATCTTTTCAATACCCTCTAATCCTTCATCCTCATATAACTGTGAAAGGCAATTCCAAAAAAACTCTTTAGCATATTTTAAGTTTTTAGTATAATATGTTTCTTGTATTGATTTTGAAAATTGTTGACCAAAGACTTTATATTGCAAATATTCAAAGCTTGGGTTATCTTCTTCGTAACCAAATAAATATGTGGTTATAATATTATGAGGCGGCTGTTTTCGTGAAATATACTTTGTTCTGATGTCCTTAATAGTTTCATAAGCTAGAACTATCTCCTCATCATTTTTGTCTTTGTTTTCATCAATAGCTTTAATAAAATTTATTATCTCATTTAATAGGATTGAAATCGTTGTAAGTCTTTGTTGACCATCTACAACATGACAAGCTTTATATCCACTATCCAAAAGCCATAAATCATTATTCCATCTTTCAGTTGATTTTCGATTGAGTTCTTTAAGAGATAAAAGCCCCGTATAATGGTATCTATCCATTTGAAGGTTCATAATGTCATCCCAAAAATCAATTAATTGTTCTTTCCGCCATGCATAACCTCGCTGATAATCTGGAATACGGAATATTTTATTTTGAAATATTTGTGATATTGATTCTAAATTATTCATGAGTTATACATTCCTTCCTAAGTCTATTTAAATATTCATTCAAATATGTAAAAACCATTTTAATTTAATCAAATATTATAATTACAAGTATACTTATTTTACACCATTTATTCTTTTTATCAAATATAATTATCTGAATTATTACAATTATTATATTTACAGTTTCATGTCCTGCTCATGCTCATCTCTCTTATGCCCTTGTGCTGCTTTCTTTTCTCTTAGTTTCCTCATAAGCTTACTATCTATCTTTAGTCCTACCCCTGATGATTTAAGCGGAATACTATCTTCAAATGTTTTACTCATATGATGAAACATTCTTGTTACCGTAAGACATACAGACACTTCTTTAAACTTATCCATATTTTCAAGAAAAAACTTAGCATATTCATTTCCTTGCTCTGCGGATAGAGTAAACCATTTTATTGCTGCATCTTTATCCTTTGGCACACCTTCACCCATCAAATATAATTTCCCCAATAAATACTGTGCATATTGATTTCCTTTTTCTGCAGATATAAGTAACCATTTTATTGCTGTCGGAATGTCTTTATGTATATCCTCCCCCTTAAGGTATAAGTTGCCAAGCTGATATGCTGCATACTCATTCCCCTGCTCTGATGATAGTTCAAACAGTCCTACAACTTTATAAATATCCTTCTCCACATATTTTCCGTTAAGATAAAGCTTGCCAAGAGAATACTGTGCAAATTGATTACCACTTGTCGATGCCTGTTCTAAATATTCAACTGCTTTCTTTATTTCTGTTATAGTTGGATTTTCTTTTGCAAGGATTAATTTTGCAAGTGAGTAACAAGCAAAGAAATTTCCTAGCTTTGCAGACTTTTCATAGTACTTTTTTGCTCTCTCTATATCCTTTTCAGTACCAATCCCATTTTGAAGCATCCAGCCAAGTCTATATTGTATTTTATCATCATTGCTTTGCTTTTCTAACTTTTCAAAACCGATGAATGCAGAATGAAAATATTTATTTGATTCTTTTTCATTCTTATAGGTTCCAACTCCATCATTATACATTTTTGCAACTTCAAAATCAGCATATGGGAAACCCTGTTTTGCAGATCTTAAATACAAATTAAAAGCTTTTATATAGCTTTGTTCTACGCCTTGACCCCTATAATAAAGTCCACCTAAGGAATACTCGGCAAATTTATATTTTTGTTCTGCTGATAAAGTGAACCAATAGAAAGCCTCTTCATAGCTTTCTTCTGTACCAAGACCTTGTAACTGCATTTTACCTATACGATATTCTGTATATTTCCATGGCTTTTTATCTTCAACCTTATAAAAAGCTGCAAGAGCCTTTTGATACCACTCATAAGCTTTTGATACATCAATCTCTCGACCAAGTCCGTCTGCAAACATTCTTCCAATATCAAACATGGCAAGAGCATTCCCATTTTTTGCTTCTAATACAAACATCTCAAAAGCTCTTTCTAAATCTTGTACTATATCATCTGTGCCAAATAAAAATTCACGAGCCTCTTTATATTCATCACTCCATTTTAAGTAAACATCTTCAGTGGTATCATCATTAACTTCTATTTCACTAACTAAATCTAGAGTATAACCTTCTATTTCAATAAATCCAGTATCATTTATAAATACATCATCTATTGCTTTATCTATGATTTCATCAGTAATATCAATATCATCATCAGTTACTTCTTCAAACGTAATAGTTCCTTTATTGAAATTATCCGCCTCTTTAATAATCATATTTTTAATTGACTTGAATTCTTTTTGCTGTGATAAAGGAAGAGGTACAGGCAAATTACCCATGTAATTATAAAGCACTTCATTACGCATTTCATACCAAAGAGCATATGCCTTACTAATCTTTTCATCCTTTGCAAGCTCATCTACAATCTCATCTACCATTGCTTTAAGCTTTGGCTGTAAATAACCATATTGTTTTTTTCCATTAGTAAATTTCAGACGATCGGAAAGATTTATTAACTTTTCTTCAATATTGCTATTCTGCATTGTGCCATTTTTCATCTCAGTAATTAGTTTGATTAATACTTTCCTTGATTCTTGTTTCAACTCATCTCGTCTTTTACTTTGCTCTATATAAATTCCCTCTAGTTCCTGACCAAAGATATTTTTTACAAATCCTGATTTCATTTTCTCGATACCTTTTTTAGTAAGGTATCCCTCTTTAGGATCTGTAGAGTAACAAATCATATGAACATGAGGATGATGCCCCTCATTATGAAATGCTGCATACCACTGAAAGTTTTCAAGCTTTATCTTTAAAAATTCAGCTATATCTATAGCGTAGTAAGAAAGCATATTGTGCCATCTTTCAGCATTATCATATCCTAGCCTAGTAGCATCCTCTCGTCTTAGAGAAATAATTGGTGTCCATATGTTGCCTTTATGATTTGCAACTTCATTAGCAGTTCTATTAAGTACAAGACTATCATTTCCTCCTGTAAATAAACCATGCTTGCCCATTTTCTCTACCCTTGGTCTATTTGCAATATAATCCACATAATTCTTCCGTTTACCAATCTTATCAACATTTTGTTCTATTGCTATCCCAATAAATTCAGAAGCATTTTCTATTGTAGGATTCTCTATATAATCTTCATACTCAAATAGATTTTTAGTATTTGGGAACTCCTTAATTATTTGAGAAACTAATTCCTCTTGTTTTAATGTTGGAGAGATATCTTTGTTTTCTACTCTTATCTTTTCTACTCCATCACGATTAGCGATATAATTTACTAAGTTTGTAATATGAGCTGATGCTCTTTTACTTCCACCTTTTAGATATGGGCACTTTAAAATAAGCCTTGGCATAAATTATCACTCTCCAATTCCTTGTTGGAACTTTATCGCCTCCTCCATGGATACTTTACCTCTTGTTTTTTTCACCTGCTGAACACACCTTCCTCGAAGACTACGAAGTTCTTCATCACTAATTTCTAAACCAGCTGCAAGTATATGCATCATCATATTCATCTCAACTGATAGACGAAATAAATTATTGGAATTTCTGTTTTCTGTTTCTTTTAATATCCCTTGTATAGCTGAGATAAGTAACTTAGACAGATATCCTGTGGTATCTTCACTTACAAGGTATCCCATATAAAAACTTAAGGCTTTATCTATAAATTCACTTCGACTTTTACAATTATCCATTTCCAATAAACTGTCCATCTTTTCTATTGTTTCAGGATATAGCCATACTGCTGTCCGTTTCTTTGATGTACTCTTTATTTCTGCCACTTTAACTTCACCTCAAATTTCTCTTCTTTTAACTTGACCACCTCTATATGACACTGACAAGTGCTTATTTTATGGGTTTTATTCTAAATGCTGACCACCTTGATAGACACAAACCCTATTTCTTGACCACCTTCCTTAATTCTTTCAAGCGCACGGCACTGCCGGGCGATGTGAGCGATAGGAGGTCGCTTGCGACCACCTATCTTTATCCTGCACCAAAATCAATAGGGGGGTTCACTTAACTTTCAGGCTCATATTCCCCAAAATCCAAGTATCATAAGGCTTAATCTGCTCTATTCATAAATCTCTTCAAATTCGCCCACAAATCGTTTTATCTTTCCTTAAGGATAACTTGTGCCACTCTCGTCCATACAATCCCACACAGGGGCAAATATCGCCTCAAAAATGGTTTTATTCCTGTGGTGTAGATGTAGAAGTAGCTACACCAGTATTTTTAGCTGGTTTTCTTGGTGTTTTAGCTCTACTTTCTTCCTCATTCTTTTCATCAATATATTCCCTGACATTGACTGGCACATATTTCTCATAAAGCTTTTGTAGCTGTTCTGCTAGTTCATCTTGTACATCGATCTCTTTCTTCTCCATATATTTCTTGATTGCTCTTAATTTTTCAGCCTCAAGGCTTACGCTAATAGTATCTTTTTTCATTTAAACATGCCTCCTTCATTTTATTAACTTTTTATAGTTTCCATTGTAAAAACAGAAAAGGAATAGCCACTACATACTCATGACCATTCCCTGATTTTCATTCTCTGTCTGCCCTTGTGACTCTTCAATTTCTTCTGCATTTATTGTTTCTGTAGGAACTTCTGTCTGTTCACTTTGCACCCTTTCAGTCCTTCTTCTGCCACGATTAGAGGTGGCTCTTGGAGTAACTTCTGATGAACCATCACTAATAGGAGCCGTTATTTCCGTCTGGTTTTCCTGTTCATTATCATTTCTCTCTAGATATCTTCTAGTAGCTGATGGAACGTATTTCTCGTAGATACTACTAATATGTTTTTGCAATTCTCCTTCTACAGTCAGTTCCTTTTCGTTCATATAAAACCTTAATGCTTCTAACTTTTCTTTTTGAAAAGTCACCTGTAATGTTGCTTTTTCCGTTGATATACTCATCTTCTAAATCCTCCTTTTCTACCTACATTTTCATCTCCATACCTTGGGACTGCTCAAATTCCTGTATAAGTGATAGCTTATTATCCTTAGAACTATAGCGATAAATTGCATCAGATAATACTTCATCAGGTTCTACTTGGCTCTCATTTACTTCTGAAACCATCCTTTGAATAAATTCTAAATCTATATTTTCTTCCACCATAATATCTTCTTCTTTTATTATGATTACTTCATGGAGAGAGGAGGGCAATACAATAAAATCTCCACCCAATTTTTCTGCAATCGAAGACATTACTTCCTCATCAAACATATATGCTGCACCTTGCATTCGTTTATCATTACTTAGTACCCACATCACATTTTCTCCTGCCATTTCCTCAAATAGCTCGACATCCTCACCCATAAGCTCTGCGATAATATCATTCATATTTTCAAATTTAGGCGGCAATATCCTTGGCATATTTCTTACTGTTTGGACATGAACTTCTCTGTGATCGACACCCCAAAGTTTTAAATGTTCATTATTTAATAAAATACTCCCTGTACCTTCTTCCGATATGCATACATTCACCCGATACACAATTGCTAAATCCTCTCTTCTTTGATGTGGAATATCTTGTAGCAACTTTTCATTTTTCTCTGCATTAATAACAGTGTAATATAGGTTATCTTTCATATTGTTGTAGGTGAAGTCTTCTAAATTAAATTGTGGTGTTCTTTTTATTTCTCTTTGAAAAATCTCACCAATCTTACTCATAGTCTCACTGACCTTCATCCCCTCCTGATGTAAGTCATAAAAGGAATTCAGGTAAATATTAGGGCAAATATTACTTTCTCCACGCAAAGTAAGTCCTGTTAATTCCTCTCCATTATTTTTTCTGACCACATTAATTTCTGGATTTACATCTTTATATTCTTTTGGCAAATAATCTTTAATTTCTCTTTTTACTGTTTCTACATATTCACTAAATGTCATATGCATTCTCCTTTACTTTTGCAGTTCTCATTGAAACAAGCTGCTTTTATAGTTATTTTCATTACTACGTACTACTTGAAACTCATAATCTTATTTTAAAAATCAAATCCAATAAACTGCATCCTTGGTTGTGCCTCTGGTTCTTCTCCTGTAAATTCTTGAACCTTACCAAATTCTTGTATATAATTTTCTATTTGCTCATCGCTCAAGGATACAAATTCTCCATCTTGGCTATCCCCTACAATAAAAAAAGGACCAGCAATGATGTCATTACCAACCCTTCGATTTAGTTCCATCCCATTTAATTTTCCTTCTTCATTACATACTAAAATACAATTATCATCTAAATAAATACATTCAAATAATCCCTCAACCTCTCCTTGAATACCCTCCAAGTCATTAGCTATTTCTTTTTCATAAGGTAAGTTTTGTGGCTCAATCTTTAAGATACGAATTGTCTTTTCTATATTATCCATTCTCTCATCCTCCTACATATTCATGTTTTGACTTGGCTTTATTTCTTCGTCTAAGTTACTACAATAGTCAAGATATATTGTCATGTCAAAGCAGTTATCTAATACTTCAATTTCTGCGATTTCATCTCTGCTTGTTAGTTCATCTAAGAGTAAAGTGCCAATACCATTATTTTCTTTTACAACTAGACCATAGGATTCTTCTACCTCATCAAAATAAATAGCCCAACTACCATTTGAAGTATTTTCTACAGCCTCCTTAATTATTTGCTCTGCAACGATAGAAATTTGATTATCAATATATGGCTTAATGTTTGGCATAAATGCAACATATCTTGGATAATCATATCCTTGACTATCAATTAAAATCCCATCTCCACTATCTTTATTTAGTGCAAGCAGTCCATGGATTTGTCCTGTAGAATCTATATACATTTCTTCTTTTCTATCTACAATAAAGGTTCTGTCATCTAATAGATTGTTGCTAAATTCCTTAAATTCATTTTCATCCATTACTTCAATTCCATTAATCACACATACTTGTGCATCAAATGCTGAAATCTTTCGTTCAAATATTGCTTTTGTAGTTAGCATAAGCTCCTCCTTTTATTTTAAAATGTGCGGTCTGCCATATAGAACCTGTTTGTTTGAATCAAATAAATCTCTGTATACCACCTGTCCTTTCGAGTATGCGGCATCTATTACTTTTCCATTTCCAGCATAGACTCCTACATGTGTAATATTCATAAATCTGCCGTTTGGCTTGTGACTCCAAAATACCAAATCTCCAGGAACTAAATCTTCTTTTGAAACAGTAAGATTATTATTCACGCAAAATCTTCCTTGCTCTGCTGCTGTTGCTGGTATTACTATTCCAATACGTCTATAGCTCCACATAGTCAAATAACTACAATCTGTATAATTCCCTTGTCCTCTTCTTTCTTGTGAATAGGGGTCTCCAAGCCTTGTCATAGCAAGCTTTACTATCTCTGATCCATTCTCTCCCTCTGGCAAAGCATGATACAATTTCTCTAATTCATCTGGACTAATGCTATGTGTCCAATCTCCCCATTCCCCAAAACCATCTCCTTCATTTGGTGCTGGAACTCCATACTGGATTCGGTAATAAATTTCATTGGCATTGGCCATATCTTCATAAGTAGTTGCCTTTCCCATATTTGTTTCAATATTTGTATAGATTTCTGGGAGAGTATCAATTGGTATCGCTACTAGATATGTTTCATCCACTTCATTTCCGTCTGCATCAATTATGATTCTTGTTCTTTCCTCATAAATGACAAAGCAGTCAATATATTTATCTTGGTCTACATCAGATGGCTGATCAGAGGCGAAATACAGAGAATAAAAAATAGCCTTAACCCTTATGGAGTCCAGACTATCTCCATCTTCCATTTGACCATTTACTTCCTCTATTCTTTCACCAAGCATTGTAAAGCTATTACGCATATCTTCTATCTGACCTCGATATTCTTCTGGAATATTTCCTGATATAGCACCTCCATGAAATGACAATTGGATGGCGGTGTTGTTATGATTTGCTGTTCCTGAAAGCAATCCACAGATAATAACAATGATTAGAATAAATGGAGATAGGATTGCAGCAATAGTCCACCCTATACCTTTTCTCAGCCTTTCATCTGATAATGCTGATATAGCTGCTTTTGCAATAAGTCCTATGGTTATAGGGTCTGCCATTTATTATCACCACCATTTCATTCCAAATAAGCTTTCTTGCTCACCTATATCTTTCATATCTTCTTCCATCCTACATAAAGTTTTATCTACTGCATTTTGTAAAATATCCGTATCAAATCCTGCATCAATATAGCCATCTTCAATGGATCTTTTGTAACGTTCTGATGGTATTCCATATTCATGACCAGGTGTCATCACATAAACCATTGCTGAAACAGTATTGCCATTTAACACAATCTCCATGTTTTCCTTTCCATAAAAATTAGGGTAGCCTTCATACCTATCTAGTGATTTCTCATCTTCTGATTGGATTTCCCATAGCAAAACCGGAACGCTACTTTCTTCACATGGTTCAATAGTTGCTACTGAACTATATCTTGAACCACGAAATACAAGCTCATAATCTTTTATTTCCGATGTTCCAATGACTCTTGCAGTAGGGCATCGTTGTTTCATCTGTGATAGATTTAAATTACTTCCATAGGCAATATATAATATTTCTGGTACTGACTCATTTGATTTTTTATTTTTCATCCTGACCTCCTACCGATTCATAGACATAGTAAAAGCAGGAGATTCTTCCTCCTGCTCATCTATTGCCATATCGTTATTTTGTGTTTCTATTGTTTCTTCTTGTAAATCTGAAAGCTCAACTTCTCTCTTTTTTCTTAACCTTTCCTTCTGTGCTTCTGCTTGTTCAGGTGACTTCCATGCAATATTACCTTCTAGATGGTCAAGGAGATGTTTCCTTGCTGTTTTAAACTCATCTCCTATTAAACCAAGCCTTAAAAGCCATACTCTGAAGGTATATTTTTCATTTTCTGATACAGTTTTTATTGGACTTGCTGACCTTTGGTTGTAGGCTTGAGCTGTAATAGCCATACAAAATTGTAGATATGCTTTCATCTTCCCAGCATGAAGGGAACCATTAAAGGCACGAAACTCGATCGTTCCCTTTTGAAAGACAGAATGAAGATTCAGGCAATGGTATCTACTATCATGATAATGCTGATGACTGCCATCACTACCTTTGTACCATAACTTTTGAATTCCACTCTTTGTTTTTGGTTTCTGCTTATTTAACTTCTCTAAAAAATCCGTATCTATCTTTTTGCAATAACGTCTTTCCCTATCTGAATCCACCTGTAATGCCTTATATATCATATTTTCTTTTGCAGCTACAATATTAACAAGATTTCTTAATTGGTACGCTTCAAAAGGTGCCGCATTAATGTGAATATGGATTCCACAGGACTTATTACTAAATGCTCCAGCCTCTCTAAGTTTTCGCACCATCTCCTGTATCTTTTCGATATCTTCATACTTACAAATGGGACTAACAAGTTCAACACTGTATTCTCTGTCGGCTATTTGCTTTCTATTTCCCACTTTTTTCTGACAGCTAATACTACCATCACTTACAAACTTCCACTTTCTATTTTCATTATCCCTTACACTATAAGTGTCATAACCACCACCTTCATGTTCAGCTATCTCATTGAGATATTCGGCAACTACTTCAGCAGCTCTTCTTCTTGTTATGCCTGTCATCTCAATTTCAATTCCAAAGTTCTGATCTCTTAAATCCACAGCCTCACCACCTTACCATTGCTTTTTTGCTTCGATGATGTCCTCAGCTTTTTTAAATCCTGCATACCTAGAAGCAGTGACAATATATTCTATAAGTCTTTCATTTCTCCAAGAGTCTATCAGCTGTCCACGGCATATATCATGGAGTTCATTTATCTTTAGTATAGTGCTTTCAATAATTCTAGATGCTTGCGTGGATTCTCCACCAGATAACTTTAGCTTATTAATATATTCATTGAGTATATGGTCAAATTCTTCAATATGCCCCTCATCATAATGGTTATATGCTAGGAAGGGATTTTCATATTTTTCACCATTTATACAGCACTTTATCTGCTCCAATAATCTTGGTCGATTCTTTATTTCTTCCTTTAAATACTGTTCCATAAAACAAAGCAAGTCATTATCTCTGTTTGGAGTATATCTGATGCATACCCTCAAATCATCTATAATGCCTTGCTTTTGTTTCCGGTAGGATTCGATTTTTTCTTGTTTCATTACCCATTCTGCACTTTCAATAGTCACTACCTTCCACCTGCCTTTCCAAATAATTTTTCCTTATATGCTGGAGCATGAACGGCTAAATTATAACGCTCATTACCACATTTATATAAGCAGACCCCTCTCTGTGGAAATTTAATTAGATTATATTCTGATTCTTCAAGTTGCAAGGTATCCATATAAAACTGCTTATCAATATTTCCAGCATTAAATAAAAAAGCGTGTGCTGGAATTGAAAACAGCGGTTTGGTTAGCTCCTTAATGCCTTCAATATTGAAGTCCTCAAGGTTTTGACTGCTAAGTATTACCGCTGATTCTTTCTTTCGCACTCGCTTCATAAAGTTACGGATATATTCTATTGCTGTAAGATTGGTAAGGAACAAATACAATTCATCAATTCCAGCTGCAGTATTTCCTTCCGTTAATAGTTTATCTGACATAAAGGATAATACATTAAACAGTAATGCGTTCTTTACATTTTTACTAGCCTGTAATAACCCTTTTACACCAAATACAATAAACCGATTAGAAGTTATATTGGTATGTCCATTAAAGAATTTACTTTCTGCACCTTGGCACATTGAATGGAGTCCAAGCAGGATTTCCTGTAATAATTCCACTGTATAAAGTTGATATCTTCCTTTATCATAGCCTTTATATTCTTCCTCTATTAACGTATAAAGGTCTGAAAGGATTGGATAATCAACAGATTCTAATCGGCTGAAATTTGTACTATCACTTATTCTCCATTTAGTGTAGAGTTTTCCTAGCATAATTTCTATAACATCAATATGCCTATCATCAAAATCTTTATAACATCGGAAGAAATCTTTTAAAAAACTAATGTGTTGACTTAGCTTTGTCGCTTGTCTAAATGCAAGAGGAGCATCTTTGTCCTGTGGACTTCCTCCCTCATCCCAAGTCTTTGGTTCTAATGGATTTATCATATACTCTCCACTCATTAAATCTACAAAGCATCCACCTATATTTTCTGCTAGCTCCACATATTCATGCTCTGGATCTAAGCATATAACATTCTTTCCTGATTCTAAGATATTACATAATATCAACTTTAATAAATAACTTTTTCCTTGTCCTGAATTACCGAGAATAAGGATACAAGGATTTGTTTTATCATCATCTCTTTTATCAAAATCCACAAGAATATTAGAACCAAATTTATCTCTGCCTAAATAAAATCCATTGCTATCAGTCTTGCCTGAATAGTTAAACGGATATAAATTTGCAACTGAGGATGCTGGAAGCACTCTTTCATATTGACTACCAAATACATTTCTTCCTGTTGGACCAACACATAAGAATCCTTGTTGTTGCCTAAGCATAAGCCTATCTACATTTAACTTAGAACGAACAAGCTCGGTTAATACATCGGTCTGTAGCAGTTTCAAACTGTCATAATCACTTGCAGTAAGTTCAATATATACTGCACAGTGAAGGAGCGGTTCTCTATTCCTATGCATTGCCGATACAAGGGTGACAACATCTTGTAAGTTGCTTTCTGCTGTTACGGTCTGCTGTAAATCATTTGTATTTGCCGTATTCATCCTGTTTTTATTGGCTGCATTATGAATGATTTTCTTTTCTTCATTAGGAGTTACCTGTCTTGTATAGATTCTAAGGGTTACTCCATCCTTTTCTCCTAAATGACGTAGGATTGCTTGTTCACTGGTACTTGTAGGATATTCACGGAGTGCCCATACACATCTATAGGTATTTCCACAGATAAAATGATCTGTGTTGAATTTGATGATGGATGGAGCAATCATATCTACAAAGCTTTTGATTTTTTCATCTTCTATGATTGGTATTTTCTTTTTTACCATAGTATCTTCTTACCTCGCTTTCTTTTTCTGCATTAAAAAAAGCCCTACACATTAGTGCAAGGTTTGATAACATATTTATATTTTATTTTTTAAATTGGAATTTTATTTTGTCTTAGTTTTATGTGCAGTAATAATCGTATAACTATAAGAGTTTACTGTTATTACACAGTCATCAATAGTTGCATAATAATTTTTGCCCTTTTTTATTATAGAACAATTCGGAAGTTTAATTTTGTCTTTACACCACTCTACCACATCTTTTGTATCCAATCCCAAATTTCTTTTTATTCTGTCAATACCCATTTTAGTGGTATGAATTTTATCTAAATTTGAAAGTAAAATCTCATCATCATTCATAATATCATCTCTCTTTGTAAATCGAATTTTGTGTTTTTGAAGCAAATCATAACAATTATATCCTGATAATTAAAGCATCCTTTATTCATGTTACGGCAACGATATTCCTTTTGATGCTAAATACATTTTAATCGCACCGTATATAATAGGTGCCCCAGCTGTAACTCCAACCACCGCAATATCGCCGCCTTTATCCTTGACATAATCCCACAGCGGATGATTTGAATCTATTTGCTCTTGAATGAGTTTCATGATTTCCTTTTCGACAGCTACTCCATCTTCTCCGGATGCAAAGATATTCTTGAGGATAGTCAACTGGTGTTCATTAAGTTCAAGTTGTTGCTTCTGCGAGGATAACTGTTCCTTCAATACATCAATATATGCATTTTGATTTTCCACAACCATCTGTAATTGAACATTAGTTTCGGCAGTATTGGTTGCTGTCTGCTCAATTGCTTTTTGCATTCTTTGACGATTATTATAGGCTTCTTCGGCAATCTGCTGTGTTCTTTTATTTGATTCTTCAATTTGTGCCTGAATACCTGATGCAAAGTTTGTTGTATAAGACAAATCAAGTTTGGGTATATTCGCCAATTCAATTTTATTAAAAATATCGCTTCCCACAATTTTCTCCTTTCTTACTTAAAATTTCCGTTAAATTATTTAAATAGTTATTACCTAAAACCCAGTGTCTCCTATTATAAATTCATTTTTTTCTTATATATTATTTCTGCTTATAGAGATTTGTCGAGATAATACCAAACCATAGTTTTACAAGTAATTAAGTTATATATACTTACATTTAAATATCAATTTGAAATGTAATCGGAAAGTGATCAGAACACTTTATTTCTTCATGAACAATTAGATTTGAACATTTTGATACAATGTCATTATGTACAAATATATGATCAATAGCAGTATCGAAAACAGTGGTATACTGATTACAAATATTTGTATATCCTTTAAGAATAGCATTGAACACATCTCTATTTTCTGATTCTTCATAATCACCAGCGTTAAAATCCCCTAAAATAATGTGTGCTTTGCTGCTATTTAATGATTCTAGATAATCTTTATTCTGATTCCCATTTTTTGCATGAATTCCCATCAGTTCGAGTTCATTAAATTTAACAGAAATTGTGCGATTATCATTGCAAGCAGTGTTATTTGACTCTATTGTGCTTTTTTTAGCTATTGCAATTGTCATCATTATTTGTTTTTTGTTACTTACAGTAAATTTAATATCATATTTACCCTCTGGAAAGTCTGTTTTTAAAGCACAGTATAGGGTATGTTTTTCCCAAGTTTCATTACTGCAGTATGGTATCTCCTGTAAAAAGATAATTGCATTTTCTTTCTCTAATTGACCTTTAACTATATTTGCTATTGATTTATATTTTCTACAAATAGGTGTTGCTGTTTTTTCAACATAGAGTGACGTATTCCATGTCATGATACATATTTTTGTCATATACTCACTTCCTTATACAAATTCCTATTTTTCATGTTTATATATCTGCTCTATTTATTGAAATTTCCCACTTTCTTTTATGCTCATACTATTGTATTTTCATTAAGAATCTTAATAATATTGGCAGAACAGCATTTCTTTGTTGGACTTAATTCTTTACATTTACCCAAAGTGCAAGCACCTGTCATATTTCTAATGTCTTGTAGGGATTTTGCCCCATTAGCTATAGCTTCTAATATCTTTTTTCTACTAATATTGGAGCAATAACATATTATTTCATTTTCCATACCTAACACCTCACTTAATAGAAACACCTTTTTCAAACTATTTAACGAATTCTTAATTATACATATTATATCACGTACACCCTATCAAATAAACTTACACTTTATTAATTTTTACACATCCCCAAGTACTATCCATCTCTCACCATCATAATCCTCATACCTTTCCGTTGTTACATTCTGCTCATAATAAACACCAAGAAGTCTTTTTATATCCAAATTATCAGATCTTCTAGTAGTAAATCCTTGGTCTTTTAAGTTCTTTTCAATCCTTGAAAGATAAGGAAATACATCTGACTCCTTTTCATTCTTAAGCCTAATAATAATTAGGAACTCACGAGCTGTAGCCATCTGAACTTGCATCCTATCAAGATTGGTACTGTCTTGCTGTAGTAGTTGCCGAATAACAGGGTTTTGTTCTGTATCCATTCTTCTTTTTAAATACTGCTTATTATCATCAAAGTTTTCTTTTGAATTAAGGCATAACATTTCAATTTCAGCAATCCCTTTTAGTACCGTCATTAGTGCATAGATCCTTGCACTTACACTTGATTCAGATAGTACAGATATATTTGTTGGATGGATAATAAAATACACTAGCTCCCCATATGGGGTCTTAAGACTGTAATCTGTAATTTCATCAATACCCATCAGCTCTCTTGTAGACTGTTTTTGCCTTTCCTTTTGTTTCTGTTTTCTTCCCAATTTTATAACCTCCATTCAAACTTCTGTTGCTTTAAAAGAAAAAAGGCACATGCATAACGAATGAAATTCAGTATGCTTGTGTCTTCAAATTGTATAGTTAAAAAGCTATATACTGCTGTTATTACAATAGGCGGTACAAATCCGAGTTGTGCTAAAGCAAATACAGAAATAAGAAGTCCTATTCCAATTATGCCAATGTCTTTTATCTCCCATAGCCATAGGGTTGCTTTGGCCTTTAGATTATCAGGGTACATATACACTATTTATTCCTCCACTTCATCCTTAAATTTTCTCAAAAAATAAGCAATCCCTTGCATAATAAAATCTACACAAGGGATTGCTACACTATTACCTAATGCCTTATATCTTGCACTATCGGATGATTTTTCTATTTTAGTCCACCCATCTGGAAAGCCTTGAAGTCTTTCACATTCCAATGGTGTTAGTCTGCGTACAAGATTCTTAGTAGTTACAAGGTTTTCACTTCCTCCTCCATTATCTCCACCCTCTGCTCTAAGTGTTGCACATCCTTCCTTGTAATTAGCAAATTCCGATTGTCCAAACATCATTTTTTCACAGTCTACAATACATTTATCTTGACTTACATATTGATTTCCATTGCCTTTTTCATCTCCTACACATAATGCTCCTACTGTATCTTGATAAATTTTAGTCGGATAACAAACAGCATGAATATCGCTGGTAGTAAGAGTATAACTAATATTCTCTTGAAATCCGCATCCATTTCCACCATTATGATCTTTTCTATCAATGGTATTTCCTGCAATACAATAACTGTCTGAATCAATTGGTTTTGATACTAATGGTACATTATTTCCACCTGTTCCATAGGTTGCTGATATGGTTGGTGCTACATTAAGGGGACCATTGTATCTGCAGTCTTTTGCATGATTATCAAATAGAACCGGTTGGTTGTTGCCACTTGTACCTGCTGCTGATGTAACAGTGGGGCAAAGGTCAATACATATTTCTGCACCATCTTGCTGAGTTGCCATGACTATAGGTTGATTTCCTCCCATACTGGCTCGAAGTGTTGACGTAATATTCTCTGTTATATCCATTCGGTCACCACCCTGATCATTTAGACATAGCATAGGTTCTGTGACAAATGTCTGCATCTGCATATTTTGAGTTGCCATCAAGGCTCCTGAAATTCCATTTAAGTCAATGCCCTCATTTCGTTGATTGATATGATATGCTTTATATTCAGTAATCATATTGTTATTAGGCTCTTGTTCTGCACCTTCAGCTTCCCCTTGAATTTCTAAAGCTATTTTTAATTGTTTAGGCAGTTCCTTTCCTCTTGCTCTAGCTCTTCTGAGTATCCCCAAACAGGCTGTCTTGCTCAAATAATATTTTGGGTGCGGTGTGTCCTCCAAAATCTGCGACAAGAAAGATTCTTTTACGTCTTTGGGGGACACCCCAGTATTGAGCATCGAGAACTCTCCAAGCAATGGTGAATTCATATCCCAATACGCACCCAACAGATTTCCATATCCCTCCCGGAGGTCTAGGTATAGATACGCTGCTGACTGCAATTCTTGCGGTTTCTTCGAGAACCGCATGGAAGTCTTCTCCGTTTGTACTTGAGAATGCTCCGGGGACATTTTCCCAAACGAAGTATCGAGGTCTGATAAGGTGATTTGCCTTTCCTCTTCTTTCATCTGCCCACCTCATTTCCTTTGTTATTCTTATCTGCTCCATAAATAATCCTGAACGTTCACCAGCAAACCCTGCCCTTGCACCTGCAACAGATAAATCTTGGCATGGTGAACCACCTGTAATAATGTCAACAGGAGGCAATTCTTCCCCTTTTAATTTTGTAATATCACCAACATGGAGCATATCAGGGAATCGTATTTTAGTCACCTCAATGGGAAAGGATTCAATTTCGCTTGCCCATATAGGAGTAATTCCATTATGAACAGCAGCAAGGGGAAATCCTCCGATCCCATCGAAAAGACTCCCCAAGGTAATCATCTATCCATCCTCATACAAAATACAGTCTCTTCTTCTATTTCAAAATCTAGTTTCATTATTCTTTTTATAGGAATACCTATCTCTCTAGCAAATTCAATCTCCTCAAACATCCCATGAGAAATATGTCCGCCAAATGCCCATAGTTCATCGCATTTTGCTAAGAATTCTTTTCCTATGTTAATTCCCAATCTTCTTTCTTCTGGATTATTATCATCTAAAATCTGAGGGTAGAGAAGGTGGGGACAAAAAAAGGCATTGCCTTCATTTAACACATATCGGCAAGCCTGTTTCGCATATTCTATATTCTTTTTTATATCTCCTTTATAGGGAGATGCAACATATATTAGTTTCATTAAATCCTCTCTTTCTATTTTTATTTTGGTACTGCTTGTACTATAGTTTTAGTTGTGTTTACAGCGGCCTGTGCTGTATAAACTGCACTCATTACATTGGCACGAGTGGATGTATCAAGTCCAAATGCTCCAGCAATCCGTGGTACTTCTCCTGCCGATAACATCAAACCTAATCCGAGCAATGCATGATCTTTTACTACCATAAGTCCTGCAGTTAGTATCGTTGCCTGAAGAAATGTAGTAAGGCACAATCCAATTATCTGCTTGCACCACTGAATAAAGCCATCAATGTAACCACGAGGAACAGAAAACATATACAGACTTCCAACTGCTATCTGAATAAGTAGAATTCCACCTCTTTTTAGATTTGCAAAAAATACTTTAATTACTGCGTATCCCATAAGGATAATAATAAACAGAGCCATAAATGGACTTGTTATCATAGTGATTCCACCGAATATTCCCGAACTACCAACACTTGTAATATCGCCTACATTATTTAATTCTCCAATAATAGATGTTGCAAGTCCACCAATTCCACTTCCGTATCCTGTGATACCAGCAGTTAAACTTGCTTGTAAATTGACCGAGAGCTTAAATAGTTCTATAGGCACTGTAGTAAAAAGGCTGACTGCCATAAATCCTTTAATTGCATTTAAGGCTGCATCTTTCACGTTGCCCCTACCATATTGGTACTCAATCCCTGTTTCAAAGCAGGACACTACAAGTCCTATTCCATAAAGTGACCAAGCAAGGTAAGAGAAGAACAGAACAATTGACTGTACCCAGCTCATCTCGAAAAGTTCTACTCCCATATTTCCCATTTGGGCAAAGAAATCAGCAAGAAAACCTATAAGCTGACCGTAGAACCAATCAATGATTTGATCCATCACATCCCCTAAGAGAAAATCCCAGATAAACATTTCACTTCACCTCTTTCTAAACAAAAAATAGCACATCATTTTTATGTAATGCACTAAATTATCCTACTTCATTATCATTATTTGCTACATATATTAGACCCACTAAAAAGTCATTGTGTAAACTATAAAGCAAAAGAGCCTTTCATATTGAAAAGCTCTTTTGCCTAAAATTTGTAAATTATTAATTTGCTTGTTGATTACATTGAATCAGATTTTCTCACTGGAATCCATATTTCACTTTTATAATTAGATTTGCTAGTATCTGGACTCTCATTCCAAAGTATCTCAGGACCACCAGTCAGTTCATAACCAGAGGTAGGAAACCATTCCGCATAAATACGAGCCCATGTATCTTGCAATGCTTTAGGAAACTCACCAACAACAGTAAAAACTGCCCAGTTTGCTGAATCTACTTCTAGTACATCCCATTGCGCTGATATCTGTTTTGTAGTAGCCACTCCTATATATTGGTCAAGTTCACTTCCTTCAACAGTTCTTTCAGAAAAGTTTGTTGATACACTCAGCATACCTTTAGGTTCAATATCACAAAGACTTTTTAGCTCTTTAATTCCTTCATCAGTTAAACCTTGCAAAACTGAATCCATTTGATGGTTCACTCCTTCAAAGATTAGAGTAATCCTCTTTTTAAGTCCTACAATCTTAAATGCATCTTTTTCTACAATTCGATAATCCATTTCATTGCCTCCCTTAATAGTTAATTGGAAAGTCATAGGAGGGAATGCTTTTAAAATAATATTTCCCTTTTTTACTCTAGACGGCGATATGCCATGCATTGCTTGAAAAGCTTTAGAGAAAGCATCAGGAGAGTTATAACCTAATTGTAATGCAATATCAATAATTTTATTGTCTTCTTCATTAAGCAGAACTGCCGCAATGGATAATTTTCTTCGACGAATATATTCACCTAACGGCATCCCTGATAAAAATGAGAACATCCGGCGAAAATGATATTCTGAACAGCAAGCTATTCTAGACATTTCATCAAATTCAATCTCTCCCATAAGGTTTTGTTCAATATATCTCATTGCTTTATTCATTTGTGTCAGTGTGTTCATTTCTATGACCTCCATTGAACATATCATAGCAAAACAAAGAACCAGGTGCCCGACAATTTCGGTGCAACTTTTGACTGTTTATAGCTTTCTTAATTTCAATGAAATTAAATAATTTATTCCTATTTTTGGGGCGTTTTTTGGTGACACTGGGGTTCGTTTATATTCTTCGAATCCTATTTTTTTGTATAAGTTCATTGCTGGAATATTAGTATCAGCAACCTCTTCAATAATATACTCGCTATAAGGGGTATTATCAAAGATATATTGAATTATTTGCGTTGCTACTCCTTTTCCCCTGAATTCAGAAACTGTTCCGACATATTCGATAGATCCCGTATCCTCTGGAGGATTTTCAAAAGGAGCTTCAAACTCTTTTTTCAAAACAATCCCTGCAATACTGCCTTTTATAACTCCAAAGTGTTTTCTTAATTCTCTTTTGTTAAGTTGTACCGATAGAGTCTTACAATCCGTACATGCAACCATCCCTGCAATCTTATTCGCTACTGTAGCAACATAAAATTGGTCTAAAATAAACATGTGTGCAAAAGCCTTTGCAATTACCTCTTTATCTTTGGAAAAATATCCGAGCCACTGGCTAAACCCGTCTGCAAATATTTGTGCCATTTGTTTTCTAACATCTATACCTGCTTTATCAGCTCTAATTATTTCAAATTTATTATCCTTTGATTGCATATATCATTCCCCTTCCTTTAATAAAAAGGCCATTATAATAGATGGGGATGGCATGATAAAACTATCCTTTAACATAACCTTCATCGTAGCTAAGCCCTGTATAGTTGAATAAAAAAACACAGCTAATTCATATGGATTTCCTGAACGAAACTCACCGATTTCTTGCCCTCTTTTTATAAGATTTAAAGTGGCATTAAGCATTTCAGCATCTTGTTTTTTGATTTCATTTTCCACATGATTAATTGCTCCTGAAAAGATTGATTGTGTCATAAGAATTAATAGGTTCGTCAGCTCATCTCCATCTACCATATCTTTATATACTATATCAACAAATTGCATTATTAATTTTTTGGGCGAATCATCCTGCTTAAATAAATCTGAAACCCCTTTAATCCCGTTAATTGAGTATTCAACTAATTCATTAAATAATTCTTCTTTAGTCTTATAATGACGATATAAAAGTCCTATACTAATACCTGCTAAGTCCGCAATCTCTTGAACATTTGTAGAGCCATATCCTTTTTGAACAAATATTTGCATTGCTGCTAATTGAATTTTCTCTCTTGTTTTATTACGCATTTCTTCAAACTGTTCTTTAGTTCTTGGCAAATATAAACCTCCTTTTTCTAATGAGTTATTGTTCACTCATTATAAAATGTAGAGTATTATTTGTCAATATGCTCTTTTATTTACATCCCAAGTATCTTCCAAATATATGCTGGTGCTGTTAAAGTAAACACCAAACATGCAAACAGAATAGCTGGTGCCGCCCACTCGAATTGTCCATGCTTCCTATAATCAAAATAAGCAGTACCAAGTTTTGCAAAGAAGAATACTGCTAAGATAAGGTCAATTGCTGGAAATACAACTTTATTTACAACTGTTTTTATCTGCGCTGATGCATCCTTCCAAGTCCCTTCAATAGCTCCTGCTACATCTCCTGTACCTGAAGCTAATGCTGTAGTACTAAATAATAATATACCAATCAGCACCATGCACATTGTTAATGCTACTTTCTTATTTATCTTCATAAGTTCCACCTTTCTTTTTCTGTATTTAAGGATTTATGGGTGCTATGTGCCAGTCTTGCCACAAGTTCCCCTTTATTGTTAATGTATCAGTAAGATTCATTGAAAGCATTCCATCAGGTGTCCATGCATCTATAAGCCAACTATTAACTGTATAAGACCCATCTGGCATCCATATTGGGGTAAAATGTGTACGATTCTTATAAGTGGAATAATTGTTTTTCTTAAACTCAAACCTTGCATTTGAACCACCAGAAATACGTTCTAACAATCTCCAGTAGGTTTCATAGCAAAATTCTGGGAAATAGGAAACAGCATTTTGAGCATACGTTATAGCTGAACTTTGATTAGTACTCACATTTCCAGCCACTGTTTGATTGATTCCATATCCACTTTTAAAAATACTTCCACTAGCAGTAGGATTCTTACTATCATTTTTAATACTCATATCACCTGAGAGCTTCGCTGTATATTGGTCAAGGTCAAACTCCCACCAACCATGGTCACACCAATATCCCGAGTCCTCTCCTGTACTATGCCACACCCAATATGCCCTCCACCAAGGACTCCATATACTCCAATTTGCATTTGTCTTCTCTGCTCTGTTTGGAACAGAGGAATAAGAAAAAGAGTCATTTCTATCATCAGCAACAGGATTTGGTGGTGGGTTTTTATCTAAATCAACAATCTTAACATTAATAATTGATTTCGTAGTGCTGCCCGGTCCATTCACTATTACATCTATTACCATATCTTGTTCCGTATCGGGAGTTGTCCACTTCACCCATGCAAGCTGGGAGTCGCCACTTGGGTAATATACATTCCCAACATTATAGGTTCTTCCATCAATAATAAAGCTTACACGAGTGGGTCTGTCAGGATCAGACTGTCCTCCACTAATCATAACGGAAGTGATTACCTCTGTATTTACTCTATATTCATAATCATAGGCATTTATAATTGGTGGTTCAGGTTGTTCTGTAAATCGCACAATTCCAAGTCCTAGAGAGGATTTTATATCTGCATTGGATGCTGCTTTTGTAGTACTTCCACTCCATGCTGGGTATCCCAAATCTCCTACCTCTAGAAACATAGCAAGTGGCAAGTTTTTATGAGACAAAGATACCATCTTGCTACGAAGCAATCCACTTAATTGTTCATCATACATGGCTGCTTCCGTTGCAGTGGTAGCAATCATAACACTTTGAAATGTGTAATATGCCATTGGTTCTAAAAGTAATTTGTAATCCCCACCAATTAAAATTTCATAATTCATGCCTGTAATTTCAGCAACTCTTTTAATTGTATATTCAGAGCAAAAGTATTTCTTTATTGCTTCTATGTTGCTACTACCATTCGTACTCACTATTCTTGGCATCTCCTGTGCGGGATTTACAAAGGTATAGCTTTGTCCACTAGGAGAAATGGCTCTGCCTCCGTTATAACTTAACTTGCTAACCTTTCCAAAATGCAGACGAACGTTAGTAGGTGATTTATTAGTAAAATCAATAGGTGTAGTTACTACGGCATGATCACTTGCTCGAACTACTGTAACACGTACACCATCATAACCAGGTGACCATTTATCAGTACTCGTTCCATCTCCCATTCCTCCACCACCAGAATCTATATTTCCATCTCCAACGGCAAATACAGTAATGGGCATCGTTAAACTAAATATCATTATAAATATCATTAATATTTTTAGTATCTGTTTCATCTATTCTCCTTTCCGCAAAGAAAAAACACTACATCTCTGCAGTGTTCATCATTGCTATATATATTTAATCCATATTTCCTATTTGTTTATTAATATCTCCATCTCCGTCTACTGTAGTACCTTGACCTTCCCCTACATCATCAATCCAGCCAAATCCAGGTACATAAATCTTTCCATTATTGGTATCTCCACCTTGTGGTTCATCATTACTTTTTGGTGCCTCTGCTGGTTTCTCGACTTTATCATGCTCTACAGGTTCAAGTGGTATTTCTACTTTTTCACCATTTGGTTTCTGTGTTGGATCTGTAAGCTGTTCCTCTGTAGGCTCTTTTGGTTTTTCCACATCTCTTTGAATAGTTTGCTCAGTGCCTGTATCTATTGCACCATTATCTGCCTTTTCCGTATCTGGAATCTCAATTTCTGGCACTATAATTTCATCTTCTTTTCCTGTAATTACAGGTTTTTCTACTATGATATCATTCGTTTCTATGCTTTGATTTGGCAGTACTGCATCCTCTATGGGTTCTTTCTTAAACTGATTTGTTATTAAAACTATAAGTATTACACTGACTATTAAGCCACTAGCTACAATTAGTCTCCTTTTGGTCTTATCATTTATATTATTCATAGGTTTCTGCCTCCTTGTTAATCTAAATTATCTGTTTCTTTCAAGCTACAAACTACCACAAGATTTCTTGAAAGTCTATTAAATTCTTCAAATCCTTTAAAACTTAGGTGTATAGCCAGCACTTGTCTTTATTTTTATCTTCATACTTGGAAGAAGTCTGCCTCCAAAGGATACTGGTACTTCAAGCATTATGCTGCTATCCGCCTCAAATCTTGAATCTGATCTATCCCCTAAAGCTAATGGAGCATTCCTTATATCTACTTCTAAATTCCATATTTTAAACTCTATTTTTCCTTCTGATGTGGTCTTAACATGATACTCACTTTTCCTACTTAATCCTAGAATTGTATCTAGTCTATCATAAATTGCTCCATAATCAAGCGATTCTTCAAAGTCATCTGCCACAGGCTGATATCCTCCTGAATACCCTTCACGAACTCCATGATAAACATCATCATAATTGTCATTGACAGTAGAAATTACCGCATCTTGAACAGCATCACGAACACCCTGTGCTATGATCATGAGCCTAAAGTATTCTGATACTCCTGTAAAAATCATCACAAGACACAAAGTCACTGCAACAACAAGTGGAAAGGAACTACCTTTTTTATCGGATAATATTCTTTTTATTTTATGCAAGATTTCACCTACTTCCAATATACTTCTGATTTCCCAGCAGCATCAGCTCTTAAGGTAACAGGAAAAGACCCAAAACCTCCAAACAGACCTATATTTGTTTTAAAGGTAACAGTAACACTTATCTCTTCATTTAACTGAATTCTTCCTGTCTTCGACCATTTAACCTCTGGTGTAATACCTGTCTTTTCTCGAAGTAAAAGCTCCCTGTTTGTAGTTTCTGATCCTACCCTTCCTACAATTTCTGCTTCCCTTACAAGCTCTGTAGCAAAGGTATCTACCTGTTGTTTTATGATATATGCTGGAAATACTCTCACTGCAAGAGCAATAACAAGCATGGCGCAAAGCACAAGAATTGCAACATCTATATATCCCTCTCCTTGCTTGGATTTTAAGATTTTTAACACATAGACACCTCCTAGAACATTCCACTAAGGGAATGTATAATTTCATATACAATAATGGCCATATAGGTCATCAAGAAACACATAAGCATTACAAAGGAAAACACTCGAATCTTAGGTGGTATCTTCATAGCCTGTGCTTTTAATCGTTGAAGTTCAAGTTGCTTCATATCATGGGATAGCATCTGAAAATACATAGACCCATCATCTCCACGAAGAACACCAATTAACCCTCTCGTTATATCCGATAGCATCGGTGAATTAATCCTTGCCTCGAACCTTGTAAGTGCTGCCTCATAAGAAGAAGAGCGCATATCTGCTGTTAAGATATCCAGCTCATCAGCAAATTCCTCTCCTGCATTTTTCTTATAGTTCTCTATAATAGACAATACATCCCTACTTGCCTTTAACTCCTGAGTAATGGTTGCTACAAATCTTGGCAGTTCTACTTCAATTTTTTCTTTCTTTATCTTTAATATCTCATCTGCTTTACGAATTTCCTTAAAATATGTGATAATGCTTAAAAACATAAGTATCGGTGCTATGAGTGGAAGTATCATGAGACAAGGGATAATTAGTAGTGCAATTATTCCCGACTTTAATATTGCTGATGAAATAAACTCTTCTGGAGTCAGATTCATTCCAGCAGCATTTAATGTGTTTTTCATTCTGCTTTTTTTATACTCATCCATAGGAATATATTTAGCAAACTTTACTGCCCATCCCATAAGAAGTGCATCTACGGTTTTCGCTTTTTCTTTCCCTTGTTTACCAGCAGATAACATAGCCTTTTGTGTTGCAATGCTTGGAAATTTCAGCAAATCAGCAAAAATTAAAAACAAACCAATGGCAAGCAGTATGCCAAATGTAAAGATTAAAATTGTCATATTCGGCTACCTCCTATACTCAATTGGTTGGGTTAATTTAATTACGAAAGCTGTTGATATAAAAATAGCCATAGCACAAATAGAAAGAATAATCTGTCCTAAAGCCGAATGCATTAAAGTGTGGTACCAGTCTTTGTTTAGAAAATACAAAAGAGGTATATTTCCGATGACCAATATGACCATGGTAATAAATTCTTTTCTTGGTTCAAAGACCATGTTTTCAAGTTCTCCATTTACTACACGCATATCCGATAGCTTACTTACAATGGGTGTTAAGGTTGTCTTTAAACTCCTATCAAGCTGACAAGCGATTAAAGCATCACACCACTCACGAAACACAGCATTATCAATCTGTTCTTTCATGGCTTGCAAAGCCCCTATAATATCTGGGTTTATCAGTTTTATTCTCGAAACGAAACCCTTAAATACAAACAGAACTGGTGGGTATAGGTAGTTCATATTTTCCTCAACGGCTGTAAGAATATCCTCATTTCTTAAATAAGCAGTTGTTATAATACTCAGTGCTGTTTCTAACTCTGCAGCAATGTCCCTTTTAAAATAACTTTGAGTCAGCCTTATATACCAAAATGGCAGAAACATAAAGCCTACTGCCATCACTGGTACTAAGAAAGAGTTACCCAGCATGATGGCAATAGAGCCTCCTATTGCAAACAATAATAAGGATAAGGCACAAAGCATAGGAAATTTCTTCTCTCTCCCTGTTACTTTTAAAATCTCTTTTACTTCCATGATTTCACGTCTTAAAAAAGATATCTTCTTTCGCTTTGTAGTCTCATTAATCTCATCCTTTATGCTCCTTGGCTTACTTATCAGCTTTTTAAATATGTTTTCCGTGAACTCCATTGGTGAGATTCCAAATAAAATAAAAAAACCTGTAATCATTCCGATACAGGCAATCAACAAGATGGTACTCATAGAGTTTCCACCTCCTTTGTTTTCAGTTTTTCTATGATGTCAATTGGCATTCCATTTTCCAAGAATCTTTTACTAAGGCTATCTGAAATACTATTGATCTGCTCATGGTAACCATTAATTATAAATTTCCCATCCTCCATACGATTTTCAGTAATCACATATTGATATAATGGACGGTAATTCCTTGTGCCATCTGGAAGGATCTCGCATTCCATTATCTCCATCATCTTTCTTTCCTTATTTTCAAGTTGTTTACAAAACACAACAATAGGATAAGCCTCTGTTACATATCCCATCAATGTTTCATCTGACATATCTACTGCTCGTTTGCAAAGGGATACCATTCTGCGATAGGTTGCCTCACAAGAGTTTGAATGGATGGTAGTAAGAACAGCTACCCCTGTCCTCGCTGCCTCCTGTGCTGCATTAGCCTCTGCTCCACGCATTTCCCCTACTACAATAATATCCGGATTAAATCTTAAAGACATATCAAGCAAAGTAATCTGATCTACTCTTTGCCTTTCATTCTCACTGTCACGTGTTATGGTATGAATAACAGAATTAGTTACTCTTCCTTCTTGTTCACGAACTAAGGCAAGCTCACGTGAGCCGTTTTCAATAGTAAATATTCGCTTATTATCAGGAATGGTAGTAAGTAACCATCCAGCAATTGTTGTTTTACCAGAGCTGGTTGCTCCTGCCACACAGACAGAAATACCATAGCGAATACACTCTGATAAAAATTCAAGCATAGGATTTGTTGCTGTACCACCATCTACAAAGTCCTCTTTTTTCATACTTTGAGGATTTACAATACGAATAGAGGCTGAAATACCAACATCTTCATCCACTAAGGGAGTTTTAAGCACTGCAATACGAATGTTCTTTGTAAGATGACCAAGGACAGCTGGACTAGCATTATCAAGTACCATACCTGAAACATGGAGCATTCTTCTTATTACATTAATTGCATGTTTAGGAGAATCAAAATGTTCTTTAAGTTTTTCATTTCTTCCATCAGAATACTGGACTTCAATGTCTTTCCATGAGTTAATGTCTATCTCTTCAATGCCTTCTCCATAAATATATTTTGTTAAAAAACCATATTCAGCCATTTCTGTATAAAGTGCATCTATTAATTCATTGCCACTCATACCTTTTACTGATATTCTGCTGTCTTGAACGTATTTAGAGATATATCGTTTCATCTGCTCTTTAGAATCCTTCATAGTTCCATCAGTAATAAGAACAGAATAATTGCTTGAAATATATTCTTGTACGTCCTTTAGAACAGTAGAAAAGTCCTTACCCTCTGTTTCAGGGATAAAAAACAGGGAGTGAGTTCTATTTTCAGAACCTAACTCCCTTTGTGTTTCATGAACTTCTTGTGTTTCTTGTATCTCTTCTATTTTTCCCTCTACTCCTTGAGTTTCCAGCATTTCAATTGCCCTTTTGGTGGTCTTTGATATTGCCTTTTCATTTATAGATGACACGTTTTGTTGCCCTTTTGTCTTTAGAAGCACAGAACTATTTCTTATTTTGCCTAACACCCAAACACCTCCCTTGCTATCTTCTCAATTTCTTTGCGAAATGCCTTGCTGTCCTTCATGGATAATTCATCGAATAGATTTCCAGCTAGGTATTGTTCCTCAAGTTCCTGTGAATGTGGAAGCTTAAAGGCTACACTTCCAAGTGCTTGACTCATATGGTCTACCCCTTGCTGTGGTTTAATGTTGGAAGCTATTTTATATTGCTTATCTGCATCCCACTTTCCATCACAAAGAAGAGGTAATTGACTTGATAAATAGCTGATACTTTTTAAATCACAATTGGCAAGTCTTAATACAGAATCGGACTCCATTAGAGCAACAGCAGATAAAACATCATTTGCGATATAACTGCCACAATCTATAATAATAAATGGCGCGATTTCACGAAGGCTATCAATTAGCTCTCTTGCTTGTACTTCTGAATAGGGCGGATAGGTATATTCGTTTTCTCCCTTTAACATGCCAAGGATTGTAATGTATGATAGCTTTTTATGGGTAATCATATTATGTTTTACAAGTGGCTCTGTTACATGGGTTGCAGCAAGGATACTTCCTAATGATTTTTCGCATTCAAGTTCTTGTGAAGGACAGATACAAGGTAACATTGGAGCTGTCATATCGCACAATACCAGTACTACATTCTTTTTCTTATCCGCAAGATATTTTGCAATCTTTGTAGCTACTGTTGTTTTTCCACTCCCGGGACTCCCCCAAACAGCTAGGACACCACCATGTAAGATTTCTTCCTGAATATTTTCTTCCTTTAAATTGCGAGTAAAAATACTATTTTTCTTAAAGTTTAACATCTTTACTCTACCTCACTTCCTGTTTCTTCTACTCCTTCAGAGGATGTGTTTGAGTTATCTATTGCCTCTTCTACTATGTCTTCTTCATATACATCTTCAGTTTGTTCTTCTAGTTCTGGATAATAGAGAGCTTCTATAATTTCCTCTTGCATAACAATAAACTTCTTTGTATTCTCTGGACTTCCACGATATACAAGTGATAAGTGGGATTTAGAATTTGCCTCTAATTCTGCCAGAATATTTCCTTGCTCAGGTGTTACAAGGAGCGTTACCGTTGATGGAAGTTCTCTTTCGTCTTCTATTCCTTGTTCATTTGTATTAGCGTCATATCCTGATGAAGCTGTTACAGAAATCACTTCTACATATTTAAGCTCTGCTGGGATAACTGTTGCACCTTGCTTTTTATAATCAGGGGCAATAACAGATACAATATCTCCACTTTGTAGCTTTCCTGAAAGACCATTTGCAAAGGTCTTAATAGTTATGGACATTGCCTGTTTACTTCCATCTAGATTATATAAATAAGCATTTTCAGCTGCTGGTATCTCTGATAATTTTGTACTTAAAATATAATCTCCAATTCCTAAATCTGAAACTACAAACTTACCAATCGCTGTTTCTTTGGTACGAATTACATTTTCAGGCAGATTAAATCCACCTACTTCTACTACTTGGACCATATCCTTTGTGATTTCATCACCTGATTTTATCTCCTTTGTCACACGGAGAATTTCTTTATTTTGACTGATCCCTTTATTAAATAATGGTGTAATACCAAAACATATAAGGAGTGACAATACGATACAAATCACTCCAACTACTGTTCTATTCCTTAAAAAACTCATAGTATATTCCTCCTAATTTATAAAATATATGATTAAAAAACCTATCCCTAAAAAGGGAGCAAGTGGCATAGATAAATTCTTTGCCACCTGCTTTTTTCTGATGATTATTGAAATTCTTAATATGATATAAAACAATATCAATAAGGTAAGTCCTATAATTAACCCATAGATTCCTTTCCAAAATCCAAGGACAAACCCTACTGCGGCAGTTAGCTTAATATCTCCGCCTCCGATACTTTTTTCTTTAAACATTGCCGCTATAAGGAAAGGTAATGCAATAAATATTCCTAATAGATTCAGGTAACTAAATTTCAGCAATCCTGTTAATGCAAGAAGTACACAGACTGTATCTGGAATTTCTCTTCTTTTAATATCTGTATAGGATGCTGCCAAAAGCAGAGAAGAAAACAGCACCCCTTGTAGGATGCTATTAGCCTGCATAGTTAAACATTTCTGTAATACGTTCTATCAATGTAGGCATTACTACTTCACCAAATAATGCATACAGTCCAGCAAGGAGCAATGCTCCTAAAACTACGGCAATAAGGATTTTTACTGCAGTATCAATATACCCTTCTCCACTGTTATTGTTAATTGCAATCTTTACAGCTACAGCTTGTCTTACTAAAAAGTTTTTTGTTTTTATCATTATCTTATTCATAGCGATTCCTCCATTTATTCAAAGTGATAGTTAACAGAATAGGTGATATTTGATTTGTTATACATACAGTTATGGTTTGTATAGTAATAAAATTCTAGTTTAGAATAAACACCAGCACCAAAACTTCTACTAAATGTAATACCATTACTTGTAGTTCCATAATCAAGCTGATCCCACTGCTTTGTCAATACATTGTATCCTCTAACTCGCCCATGGTCACTTCCGCTATGTCCTGATACAGGTGGAACAGTAAAAGTATATTCTGTTATAGTTGCACCTTCTAATCCATTTTCTAAAATAACAGAATCTGGACCTGTCAAAGTCATTCCTCCACCACCATTAGAATCAGCAACAAAGAACACAATTGCTGCCAAAGGAGATTCTGCACCTGTGGAATCTACTGCCTTAACACGAACTACATTTTTCCCTAACGGATATACCTGTTGTTCTGCATTACGTCCTTCCCAAATATAAGTGATTGGATCGTTATCTGCATCAGTACTACTAGCTGTAATAGTCACCTTTGTTCCAGGGGCAACACTATTTCCATTTGGAGTTCTACTAATTACAGGAGCCGTTGGAGCTGAGTTTACTATTGTAAAGCTTTTTTCTACCCATGGTGAATATGTTCCAACAATATCTTTTGCTCGCACTCGGATGGTGTGTGTACCTACTGAATAGTAGTTGTCAGTTGTTGTTCCTTCAAATTCCAAGGTTGTTGCATCTCCATCAGCATCATTAGCAGTTGCCTTAATATCAACAAAGAATTTACCGTTTTTAACTGTCCTAGTTGGTGCAGCCGTGAGTATTACTGTTGGTGCTGAATTTATAACTGTAAAACTCTTTTCCATCCATGGTGAATAAGCACCAGCTATATCCTTTGCTCGTACTTTAATGGTGTGTGTACCTACTGCATAGTAGTTATCAGCTGTTGTTCCTTCATATTCCAAGGTTGTTGCATCTCCATCTGCATCATTAGCAGTTGCCTTAATATCAACAAAGAAATTACCATTTTTAACGGTTCTTGTCGGTGTGGCAGTTAATGTTACTGTTGGTGCTGAATTTATAACTGTAAAACTCTTTTCCATCCATGGTGAATAAGCGCCAGCCATGTCCTTTGCTCGTACTTTAATGGTGTGTGTACCTACTGCATAGTAGTTATCAGCTGTTGTTCCTTCATATTCCAAGGTTGTTGCATCTCCATCTGCATCATTAGCCGTTGCCTTAATATCAACGAAGAATTTGCCATTTTTAACGGTTCTAGTTGGTGTAGCAGTTATCGTCACTGTTGGTGCAGTATTAGTAACAGAGATATTCTCCAAATGAGTAAATATCCTACCTTCACTATCTGTAATTGTAGCAATTAGAGTAAATTCTCCTGTATCCTCAATTGAAATCTTACCTCCATCATTTCTAAGCTCTCCACTAAAAGATACTGGTTCTCGTACTTTTTCTAATGTCCACTGAACCTCATTATTTCCAAGGTTTTCAGAAGTGGTTTTTACTTCAAACTCTTTGCCATAATGAATTGATTCAGGCATTGTAAAACTATACTCTATAACAGGCTTTATCGTTATATTTTGGGAATGTGAGAAACTCCTTTTTAGAAAATCTGTCATGGTTGTAGTTAGAACATATTCCCCTTCTTCAAGAAAAGTGATTTTTCCACCATGTGCATTTAAGCTGCCATCAAATGCTTTACTTTCAGAAATGGGTTTATCGTCTTTTGTAATACCCCATTCCACTGGCAGTACGTTATTGTTGCCATGAGTTCTAATATCAATTATGCTGTCGGTGTATGCAAGGACAGGCAGTTCAAATCCTATATTTAACACAGGAAGTACTTCCGTTTTACCACCCACTTCAAAAAGAAATACTCTGCCAGTGTCATCGGTAATTCTAGCTACCAATTCATATATGCCAGCTCTTTTAAATTGAATATTTCCACCGTTATTAGCTAACTTACCATCTACATAGGTTGACCAGTCCTGAAAGCCAAAGGTATTATCAACCAGCCATTCAATCTTTAGTCCATCAAGTTCTGCACTATCTACATCTACACTAATATCACTATCAGTATGAACATATTTAGGGAGTGCATAGCTCACGGATGGCACAGGATAGACTTTGAGTGCTTGCTTGTAGTTATAAGTTCTTCCTCCATCATCAGTGAACGATGCATTTAGAGTGTATTCTCCCTTCTGATTAAATTGGATCATTCCACCATCATTTGAAAGTTTACCAATGATGAAGTCAGAAAGCTTAACCTCCTTACCATCTTTTACAAGGGACCAATCAGCAATATGATCTCCGATTTCTCCAAATGTAGCTTCAACCTTTATGGTATCGTCTGTATGAAATATTTCGGGAAGATAAAAACCGGCTGAGCCTACAGGATATACTGTAATAGCTACAGTTTCCTTAAATACTCTTCCGGTCTTATCACTCAATGAAATACTTAGGTTATATACTCCTTTTTCTTTAAAACGTATATTGCTTTCTCCTATTGAGATGTTGCCCTCAATGAAATCTTCAATAATAACTTCTTTTCCATTTTGAGTAAGTGACCATTCAATCTCCATCTCTTCTGCATTCTTTGTTTCTGTCTTTAAAGTAATGGTCTTATCCGTATGGGTAATATTTGAAAGCTCCATTTTTATTTCTGCTAATGAATATACTGAAATAATATCTGATACTGTAACTTCTTTTCCTAACTCATCGGTAATTGTGGCACTTAATTCATATACTCCATTAGTTTTAAATAATATTAAGCCACCACTACCTGTAAGTTCTCCTGTAATTACAGTTTCAAGGTCTATTTCTTTGCCATCTTTTTTAATCGTCCATATCAGGGAATTTTCTCCTAGATTCTCCGTGACAAGATCCACAGCTACTGTAGTATCAGTATGTGCTGATTCAGGCAAGCTAAATTGTGCTGATATAACTGGATAGATGCTGACAGTCTGTTCACAGACAACTGTTCTGCCCCTACTGTTTAATGCCATAGCTGAAAATGTATAACTACCTGTAGACTTAATTTTAATTACTCCACCTTCTGCTTTCAATTCTCCATCTAACACAGAGGAAATTTCAGTAGGAATACCATTTTTAGTAACTGTCCATACTACGGATTTTACATTTCTGCTAGTTGGAATAATTTTTATTTCTTCTCCAACATAAGCAGTATTTGGAAGTGTATAATCATATTTCGGTGCAGGAACATAAGATGAACCTCCATTTGAGGATGAACCATTATCTGAAGTCTTATCTTCTTGCTCCACATCAGGAGAATCTACAATATCTTCTTCTGTTTTATCAGTGGCCTCTTCATGTTCGATTATCTCTTTAATTTCATCATGCTTATCAAGGATTTCAAAGGCTTCACCTCGTGTTGTCTCTCCGTCAGGACGTATTGTTCCGTCTGGGTAACCAGAGATTATATTATAATGTTTGCCAGCACAGATATACTCACGTTCTTCTTCTGTCAAATCATCTTCATCAGTAAACCCTGTATTACAGGTACAATCCATATTATGTTCTTCCTTACCTATGGCTCTAACTAACATTTTAATCATTTCCATTCGAGTAATAGGCTCATCTGGAAAATATTTAGCACTATATTCTTCTTTGATGATAATACCTGCATCAATAAGTGCCTCAATTTCTTTTTGAGCAAAATGTCCTACAATATCCTCAAATACTATATTAACCGTATTTGTTTCCTTTGGCTCAAGTTCCATGATTCTTGCTAAAAGAGCAGAAAATTCTCCCCTTGTAATTATTTCATCCGGATGAGAAAGTCCATCTGGATATCCATGAATTACACCCTTTCTTGCAAGATTATTAATTGCATCCTCAGCCCAATGACCTACGCTATCAGAAAATACAAACCTTGTTGCATAGGCAGAGCCTACAAAACTGGTAATTAAAATACAAATTACCAATAGAATATTTATTATTTTCTTTGACTTATGATTCATTTTAAACTTTCCCCCTTTTAGCCTACATAGTTAAACATTTCTTTAATTCTCTCTTCTAATGTTGGCATAACTACTTCACCGAATAATGCATACAGGCCTGCAAGGAGCAATGCTCCTAATACAACGGCAACAAGGATTTTTACAGCTGTATCAATATATCCTTCTCCACGGTTATTACTAACTGCTACCTTTGCTGCGACAGCCTTTCTTGTTATAAATTCATTTGCTTTTCTTAACATATTTTTCATCCTGTTTTCCTCCATTATTTTTATTCTTCATTTTTAAATACTCATATTCATATCTTGTATCTGACCCTTTCCTTCAAAATCAATTTCTTTAAATCCGAAACGATCTACATAATAAAACTCACTGCCATTGTCACCATATAGCTCAACTACATCAGACATTGACAGCGAGTGACCAGTAAACCCATGGGGATGATTTAGATTAAACTTTGCATAAATGGATTCTAAATCATTTGTTTCTATTTCTCCTTCATATACAAGCTCGTAGTTACTTTTATCCGGATCTCCAAAGTTTTCTTTAAGTTCCTCATATCCAATAAACTTACATTCAGGACTTACATCAGCTCTTAGCTGCCAGATCCGACAGTCTTTAAGTGGTACTGACATTTCATTATTAAAAAGGAGTACACCTTCTTTTGAAAGTCTTTCAAATACACCCTCTGTCCACTTTGCTATAAGCTTACGATTACCAAGCCACTTACTAAATTCTTCATTCTGAAACATAGAATCTACTATTGCAGTACCGTCTTCCACATATCCTGACGGATTTCCATAATAAAATATACAGTCATTCTTTAGCTCAATTCCTCTCATGATTTACCTCCCATCATTTAATCTCCATAGACAATATCCTCCATCATAATCCTTTCTTCTAATTCTCTGATGCAGATACCTGACATCTCAAAAATATCAATAACAAACTTTGGTACATCGGCTATATCATAGTCATAATCTGCCTGCATCACTATGATTTCACCACTGTCTTCTTCTGTACAAGCACAAAGCTTTGCATCCTTTGGAATACCAGCTTCTTCAAGAAGATAATCTGGAACAATAATCTCATCAAATTCTTCAAACCTCTCACAGTAGGAGCAATCATGACATCTCCCACAAATCCCTGCTAGATGAACAATTAACTCTTCTGAGAGATTTTTAAGTCCTTCAGCCACCTTTATAAGCTCCATTGCGTTCATTGTTGTTTTCATAGCTACAACAGCATTCTCTAAGTCATTAAATTCAATTTCTTCACATCCTGTAAGGTTTGCTGCATTGAGTACTTCATTTGGTAAACTAATGTTGTTGTCAAAGCATTCTTTAATCATTTTCATTATAAATTCCTCCTTGTTTTCCTATTCCATTTTTCATTTCAAATAAATTAATTTGTGATGGAGAGTTTATCTCCCTTTCGTGCATATCATAATTTGCCACTAGTATTTCAGGAAACTGGGCACCATTATCATAGCGTTGTTTAATATTATTAATACGGGTGTAGCTTTCAATCTGGATGTTTGGTGCATCGTATAGCTCTCTAATAAAAGAACAGTCATTGTAGGAAAGCAAGAATTTTCCCTCAATGCCCATCAAGGTATCTCGGAGTCTTATATGATCTTCTTTCTTAAATCCATCCTTACCAACATTTTTATAATATTTTTCTGTTTCAAAATACGGTGGATCTGCATAGAAAAAGCTGACAGGGCGGTCATACTGCCTTATCAGCTTTTCAAAATCTTTATTTTCAACCACTACTTTGCTAAGTCTTCTATGTGCCTGTTCAATTAGTGGAAAGTTACTCCACATGTCATGAGGCTGACTTCCGAAGCTAGTAAGGCCTGATGCATAGCTATAGCGAATTAATTGATAAAAATATGAGGCTCTTATTACATCACTTGTAGGACTGTCTCTTACAAGTGCCTCCTTTACTATGTCAAAATCCTCACGAGAATTTAACACAAAATATAGTGCATCTATTAACTCGTTTGGTTTCTCCCTTACGCAGCGATAAAGATTGGTTAAGAGTCCATTAAAATCGTTATATACTTCAAAATCATTGCCCGGCGGCTTATGAAATAATACCCAGCCTCCACCTCCAAACACTTCTATATACCGTTCATAATATAAGGGAAAGAGAGATACAATTAATTCTCTTAAAGACTTCTTGCCACCTATCCAACTCATAAAACTATTAATGCTTCATCACCTCTCTCTTACCTCTTTATCAAGGTCTAATATCAATTGTCCGTTTGCATCTGGAAAATGCTCTAAAGCTTTGACTAGTCCTCTCTTTGCTTTTGCAATTTCTCTAATTCGACTTGTCATCTGCCCTATACTAGCAAGCAGTTCCTTTCTATCAGCAGCATAATAATATCCATTGTCACCACTGCATATGGGATTGCCATTATTTCTTAATTGATTGACTAATTTCCTGACAGTTCTTGAACTGATACAGAATCTACTTTGTAGATATGCACTGGGGACTGCCTTAGGGATTCCTGTATGATACACTTTCATATAAATTAAAAAATCATGTTCCACCTCCTCGCCTCCTTTCTCATGCCATGTTTCATAACACTGTGGATATGATTGTTTTTGGGCAACAAAAAAAGGCCGACTGCTATGCTGTAATTTACAGCAAACAATCGGCCTTATCTGTTTTTAGATATTAAAAAAACACGGATATCTTCCGTGCTACCTTAGTACACCAAGTTCTCTTAAAAGCTTGATGCCATCTTTTATTCCTTCTACACAAATGAATTTTTGCATTTCCCTTTCTACAAAGTCTGATATGTCTTTATAATCTTCAATCTGCCTCCTTACTTCTATTGGAATATCGGTATTTTCATATAGCTTTATACATAATTCCTTTACTGCTTCAACCCCTAGCTTTACTTCCTCATTTTCCTTAATCAATTCAAAATATGCTATCTCCAGTCGCTCAGTTACTGCATTGTTAAGTATCTCAGTGATATCTTCCATGATGCCACCTCCTTCAAGCACCACAATATATCACAAGTTGTTGAACATATCTACTAGAATATATTTTATAAACTCATTCCTCCCATGCCTTGTGATTGTTCTTTGGAAGGCTCATCTGACCCTTTCATCTCTTCTTCCTGTGGACGAGATAACACTTTTAAGTTATCTTCTCCAGGAATAAGACCAAGACCTCTGCCATTATCCCATTTCATGTGTATGGTTCCAATGTCATCTACCCCTATTACTGTTCCCTTTGTACCTTTTTCAACGCCTTGTACATCATCCATTGTTGAAATTAATTCAATTCGTGTCCCTACAGGATAGCCGTTCTTAATTCTTTCTACTTGTTTCCTATCATTATTCAAATTTCATACCTCCCATTTTTTGATTTTCTTCTATACCCATTTCCTCAGCTGTCTTAATAAACCAGTTATCACTGTTCCAAAAGCTAACATAAATATCTCCCATTTCTGTACTAATTTCTCTCTGTTCAAAGCCTTCACACCAGCCATCTGATGCCTGTCCAGTTATATTATCTTTGATCTTTTCAAGCTCCTTTGGAGTCAATTCATCATTTAAAGTAAGAAAAGCTACCCCTATTACTTCTCCTTCTACGAGTTCAACGGAGAACACATACTTTGATACTTTTGCATTAACACTATCATGGTCATCATAATATCTCATCAGACCTCTTTGTTCTTCTTCTGGAAGATTGTTTTCTTCTATTGCCTTCAGGATTACATCTAGATACTCAACTACTTCAGCATTTGAAATTTCCTGTGGTTCATTTGCATATTCTTTATAACCATATTCATTTTCTATATCATATGTTGTTATCCTAAGAGGCATAAACAGTTTAAAGGTTTTTAGTTCTTCTTGTTTAGGAAATACCATTCCAAGATTTTCAAATAATAAATTGGCAAGTTTTTGATTATATCCATGGTAAATGATATATCCTTTCTCTGAAAGCGCTCCAAATTCATGGCCCATTTTCTGCTGTCCATATCTTTTAAAATCAATGTATTCTTCAAGATTTGAATCATATTCAAAATGACCTGAGTCACAAATCATATATCTTCCATAGTTTTCTACATTATGGATACCATCAAATAGTTCAAATTCATACATAGAATCTGCAAGTGCAAAGATTTCATCAACAGTTCTAGGTTTAACATAGTCCATAAGTTTTTCAAAATATTCTATATCATGGTTGCCTATTTCCTTATAATATTCTGCTAATTTATTTAAGGTATCTATCTTAGTTAATGGTGTTGTATCAGCAGAAATAATATTTATTATCCTATCTGAAAAGTTATGACTATCAATTGTAACTTCACAATCATGTAAGTAAGGAGTATCTAATCTCATCAGTGCCTTTTCAATTTCAACATCAGAACAAGGAAGATAGATAAATTCATTCGCACCTTTTGCGGTCAGATGTATTGTTGCTACAGTTTCTTTCCAATGGTATGGGGGAAACTGCTTGCCGTTATATATTTGCTCTGGCACATTTGAATTTTTATATAAGACTCCATAAGGAGTAATTCTAAAATTAGTATTGTTTTTTATTACCTCCATTGCAAAGGATCCACCATCAAGCTCTTCTAATTCTCTGGTAGCTACTGCTTGCTTTTCTGATAGATATAAATCTTTTCCTACAGTTTCCAGATTATTAAAGTCACTTACAAGGCTATAGCAATGAGTATTAAAGCTTTGATTGATTAACTCTGCTATTGTTTCAGGATTCTCTGCAAAGGCCGAAGCAAAAAATATCTTTCTTTCCTTTGTATCAAAACTATCCATCCTCTTAAATAAGAAATTTAATTCATCGATATTGCACTCTTTACCTTTTAGAACTTCATTGATATCTGGATCATAAACTACTTCTTCAATATAGCAGTTGGGAGCAATTGAAGTTTTAAGCTCCAGCTGATTATATACATTGGATATTTCACTTTCCTCATAAGGGAAATTAAACATAATTGACTCATCTTCTTTTCTGTCGAATCTTTTTAATCTAATTAGCATATCTCTCCTCCATCCTATTTTTTAATTGAAAATACATTTGCACCATACTTTGCAATTAATGATGCGTTAATTATTATCTTAAATGTTGTATCATCAATTAGTTCCCTATCTGCTATCTCGCTGATTCTTATATATTCTTTTCCTGACCATATAGTTTTTGCTGTTTGGTATAGAGCATATTCTTCCGTACTGATTTGTCTAAGATGTATACTTGAAAAATCAAAGCCATTTAAGCAGACTGCATCCTCCGAGGTGTTCCATAATACTTCATCAGCAGTAAGAAGAAATATTACTGCAAGGTAGCTTGGCGCTCCATCCTCTATATCAATATCTTGTTTCTGAATTAAATGATAAAATCTTTCCTTGTGGTTATGATTTAAAAATAGTTGACCAGTAAATCTATTACTAAGTAATTTCAATCTTTCTTTTAGAGCATAGTTTTTTATTCCTCCAAAGCAATCTTTTGTCAGATCTGCATATACAATTTTATCTGCCTCTAGTTTTTCTTTAAAACAAAAACAATCATTGGTGTTACCTCTGCTTTTAACCTTTGCTATACATCCATTACAAATCTTAATACCTCCTTCACAATTAAAATGATTATTAATGACTATTCCACTTCTTCTTTTAGGAAAATTAGGTGCCAGCATCATCAGCTGTTCTATCCCTCCCAATGATGTACCATACATAAAATATCTTGACATTGTTCTCAATCCCTTCATAGTTTTTGAAATAAAAAAGAGGCGAAGGCTATCGATCATAAGTTGACCGAAGACTTCGCCTCTTAGAATTGCTATATTTAGTTTTGGATTTTATATAAAACAAAAGCACCAAGAATTTTATCTCAGTGCTGTTGAAGTTTTTACATGTTATTGTTAGTATAAAAGATATGCTCATTTTCTGCTAATGGAATGTTACACTCTTAATCAGCGATTAAAAAACATTTTTTGTACTGTTATAGCTTCTTTACATTCAAAGCTCTAAAAGCATTTAATACTGCAATGATAGTTACACCTACATCTGCAAATATAGCTGCCCACATAGTAGCTATTCCAAAAGCACTCAAAATAAGAACAATTATCTTTATTCCAATTGCAAATACTATGTTTTGATTTGCAATTTTTAATGTCTTTTTAGAAATCTTCATTGCAGTAGCAATTTTCGATGGCTCATCAGTCATAATTACAATATCAGCAGCTTCAATGGCTGCATCAGAACCTAAACCACCCATTGCTATTCCAATATCTGCACGAGCTAATACAGGTGCATCATTGATTCCGTCACCGACAAAGGCGAGTTTACCTTTTGTGGATTTTTGTGAAAATAATTCTTCTAGTTTTTCAACTTTGTCTGCTGGCAATAGTTCTGCATAAACCTTATCAAGACCAAGCTCTTTAGCAACTTTTGAACCAACACTTTTATTATCACCTGTCAACATAACTGTTTGCTTAATATTAGCTGCCTTAAGTTCCTTGATTGCTTGTGCTGAATCTTCCTTTACCTCATCGGCAATTACAATGTAACCTATATATTTATTATTAACAGCAACATGTACAGCAGTACCGATCAGCTCTCCCTTGAAATAAGGGATATCCATCATTTTCATAAGTTTGATATTTCCTGCCATAACCTTTTTGCCATCTACTGTTGCAATAACACCATGACCTGATATCTCTTCTACATCTGAAATACGTCCATTGTCTATTTCTTTGCCATATGCACGTTTCAGTGAAAGTGAAATCGGATGATTGGAATAGCTCTCCACATATGCAGTTAATTCAAGTAGCTCTTCTTTGGAAACTCCTTCTGGATGAATTTCCTGTACATTAAATACACCTTTCGTTAGTGTACCTGTTTTATCAAAAACAACAATCTCTGTTTGAGCCAATGCTTCAAGGTAGTTACTACCTTTAACTAAAATACCTTTTTTTGAGGCTCCACCTATTCCACCGAAGAAACTCAAAGGAATTGAAATAACTAAAGCACACGGACAGGATACCACAAGGAATGCTAGTGCTCTATATATCCAATCACTAAAAGTCGCCCCGTCTATAACAAGAGGCGGTATAATAGCTAGAAAAACTGCAATTATAACCACAACTGGTGTATAATATCTCGCAAACTTAGTAATAAATTGTTCTGAATTGGATTTTTTACTACTTGCATTTTCAACTAAATCAAGAATTTTGCTTACAGTAGATTCTCCAAATTCCTTGGTAACCTCTGCTGTAATAACTCCATTAATATTGATGCAACCACTCAGGATATCACTTCCTACTTCTACTTCACGAGGAACAGATTCACCAGTAAGTGCCGATGTGTCAATCATTGAACTTCCCTCTATTACCTTGCCATCAAGAGGAATTTTTTCTCCTGCTTTAATTACAATAATATCTCCAATTTGTACTTCATCTGGGTCAACTTTGACAAGTTCATCGCCTTTTTTAACATTTGCATAATCTGGTCGAATATCCATAAGGCTTGCAATTGACTTTCTCGACTTGCCAACTGCATAGCTTTGAAACAGTTCTCCAACTTGATAAAACAGCATAACTGCAACACCTTCAGGATACTCACCAATAAAAAATGCACCAATTGTTGCAATACTCATTAAAAAGTTTTCATCGAAAACTTGACCTTTAAAAATATTTTTTACAGCTCTTTTTACAACATCTCCACCTACAATAATGTAACTTATTATAAAGAGAGCAATCTGTAACCATTCGTTATTTAAATTAAGCAATACTGCTGTAGCTAACAAGGCTGCACCAATAATTATTCGCCATAGTCGTTTTGTCATACTAAATAGCCTCCTTTAAGCCTTTTTCATAGTTGTATCGGGTTCAATTTTTTTAACTATTTTTTCGGCCTCTGCTATTATTGTTGGCATTTTTTCATCCTCACCATCAATAACGAGTTTTGTGGTCATAAAGTTAACAGTAGCTTCTTTCACTCCATCAAGCTCATTAATAGCCTTTTCCATTTTTGCCGCGCAATTTGCACAATCTAAACCTTCAAGTATAAATTTCTTTTTCATTATTAAATCCTCCTAAATATTATTTGTAATTTTATTTTGAATACTACAAGTCTTTTTCAAATTTTCTTGAAGCATTGCTCATTTGAAATGAAGACTTAAATATCTGCCCAAATATCTTCAAAAAATATTCTATTCTACCGCATTACTACTTCTCGTTGATATGAATTAGACCTTGGTCAAATATTTCTCTTACATGATCGTCAACTAATGAATAATATACTACTTTGCCTTCTTTTCTGTTTTTTACTAAATTAGCTTGTTTTAAGACTCTCAGCTGATGGGAAATTGCTGATTGTGTCATGTTAAGTAATACAGCGATATCACAAACACACATTTCAGATTCATGTAAAGCCCATAGTATCCTGATTCGTGTTGAATCTCCAAATACTTTAAATAATTCTGCTAAATCGTAAAGGCTTTCTTCTTGAGGCATTTTATCTCTAACTTGATTTACAATATCCTCATGAATTACATTGCAGTCACATCTTTCAATTGAATTAAATTTTTCAGTCATATTATCACCTCTTTTTTAAATCATTTCATCTGAATACTTGAGCAAACATTCATACGTTGTGTATTTATTATATTATTGTTTTTCTCATATGTCAATAGTTATATGAGCATTTATTCAAGTGTTTTTTAAATATGTTTCTGAAATATTCCATAGTACTTCATCAGCAGTTAGGAGAAATATTACTGCAAGGTAGCTTTGCAATCCATCCTCTATATCAATATCTTGTTTCTGAATTGAATGATAAAATCTTCCCTCGTGGTTATGATTTAAAAATAGTTCGCCAGAAAAATTTGCTACTCTTAATACCTCCTTCACAATTAAAATGATTATTAATGACTATTCCACTTCTTCTTTGATGAAAATTAGGTGCCAGCGTCATCAGCTGCTCTATCCCTCCCAGTGATGTACCATACATGAAATATCTTGACATTGTTCTCAGTCCATTCTTCTATTAGTTTTTGAAATAAAAAAGAGACGAAGCCTATCGATCATAAGTTGACCGAAGACTTCGCCTCTTAGAATTGCTATATTTAGTTTTGGATTTATAGAAAAAATATTAATTTTGTTACAGTTCTAACTTTATAAAGCAACTTAATATAAAGAAATTATTTCATGGATAATCCCTTATCTATTGCATCCTGAATTATTTTATGGCAGCACTTACCTAATGGATTTTTCTTCTGACATTGTGAATTTCCCATTGCACCCGTAATCTTTAGAACCTCTTTCATATTAGTAGCACCATCTTTTATGACAGCATTTATAACTTGTTCCTCCGTTACTTTACTACAGTAGCACGCATATTTAGGATTAGCGTCTTTCTTAAACCATATGGGCACTTTTAATTGCTGTTTATTAAATTTGATATTAGATTTTGTATTGTAGTAAGTAATATCACATTCCTCACTCATACACAAAAAATAATCGTTGTCGCTAACTTGCTCCGTTAGCTCGTTGAGTACCATATGATTTACTGTAATATTTTTTACAAGAGTTCCTTGTTTTTCACATACAGGGCATAGATTATTTTTTTTTGCTATGGTTATAGATTCTGATTCATTTCCACAGCAAGACATATTTGGATTATTGCCTTCTTCTTTTTCAATCATTGATTGTCTTCCTCCTTTACTTATTCAGCACAACAGCTAAGTTTTTTCATATCCCTATCAAAGGATTGCGCAACAAGTTTTATTGCTTCTGACATAGTAGGGTATACGTGTATAGTATTTGATATATCAGTGCTTGTGAGATTAAATTGTAATGCTAAGGTTGCCTCTTGGATAATATCTGCCGCTAACTCACCTATAACATGAACCCCCAGAATCTTTTTAGTATCTTTGTCAATAATCATCTTTACAAAGCCTTGAGTATTTCTAATTGCAGCTGCTTTTGGGACTAATCCCATATCTAAAGTCCTACTATTAACTTTTAATCCTAACTCTATAGCTTCAGATTCCTTAAGTCCTACAGATGCCACTTGAGGGCTAGTAAATATTGCATGAGGAACTGCTTTATAGTTAGGCTTTCTTATATTGTTCTGAGTAGCATTTTCACCCGCTACTGAACCTTCATGGGCATTTACCGTAACAAGCATATAGTTTCCAATAACATCACCAGCCGCATAAACATTAGGATTTGATGTTTGTAAATATTCATTAATTTTTATATAACCTTTTTCATCTACTATTACTCCTGCCTTTTCCAGCCCCATGTTATCAGAGTTTGGAGTTCTCCCTGTGGCTATTAGTAATTGGTCACCTTCAAAAGTCTGTTCATTCCCGTCTTTTATAACAGTTACATACTTTCTATTATTTTCTTCATACACTTTTTGAAATGAAATATCTGTCACAATATTTATTCCATGGTTTTTTAGTGCTTTTTCTAAGGCATCAGAAATTTCAGGCTCTTCATTTTTAACTATTCTTCCGCTTCTTTGTAGAATTGTAACCTTTGAACCAAACATAGAAAACATTTGAGCAAACTCAACAGCGATCCAGCCACCACCTATAATAATTAATTTTTCAGGTAACTTATCTAACTCCATAATTTCAATATTGGTTAAGTATTTTACACATCCTAAGCCATCAATCTTAGCAATAGAAGACCTAGAACCAGTTGTAATTATATATTTAGAAGCCTTATACTGTTCTTCATTTATCTGTATGGTATCTTGATTAATAAATTCAGCCTTACCTTTAAGTAAGGTAATATTTTTGTCATTTTCATAAATATCGATATATTTTTCTTTTCTAAGCTCTGCAAGCAGATTATCTTTTTGCATAATAATCTCTTTAAAATCTAAACTTACTTGTTTCATATTGATGCCAGCAAAAGGGTTCTCTTTTCCAAAATGATATATTTCTGCTGCTCTTAGCAAGTTCTTGGTAGGCACACATCCTACATTTAAACATGTTCCTCCAATTACTCCACTTTCAACAACTGCAACTTTTTTATTAAACTGAGAAGCCTTAATTGCTGCGGCAAACCCTGCCGAGCCACCTCCAATAATAATTATATCAAAGTCTTTTGCATTTTCGCTCATTTTATCCCTCCTTGTTTTCGGTATACTTTTCATTTTTTAATATTTCACAAGTACATATTTCATCCGTATTTCCGTCAGCTATAGATTGACCTAATTTAACAAGTGCTATCACTCTTTCATCTGAAATAGAGTAGTAAATATTCTTTCCATCCTTTGACGATTTCACATAGTTGCACCATTTCAAGCATTTTAACTGCATTGAAATAAGACTTTGAGAACACCCAATATCCTCTGTTAATTCTCCCACATTTTTAGGACCATCTATTAAGGAAAGTATAATTCTATATCTTGTAGGATTTGATAATCCATGAAAGAATTTTGTATATACTTCAATTTGTTCATCACTAATTTGCATACTTTACCTCCTAAATAAAACATGATGTATAATTAGCTCAACTAAAGCTATTGTCATACTCCACACAATTGTTCTAGTATTTTTTGAAACATTATCGTTTCTTACAATAAAGTAAAATTCATCCTTAATAAGAATAAACATATCAATATATATTGATATGTTTATTCTACCACAATATGAACATGAGTACAATAGAATTTAGCAGCATAGATTCTATCAACTATACATAATTTTCTACTGACGTACATTATATAAAGTTTCCTCCAGCCCATCAGATTATTATTCCATGTTTCCATACTTGTTTTCCTATTTTTTCCCCATCATCACTCAATCTATCTAATGTCATCTATATTTTTGCCTATTTTTAAGGGTCAAAAAACGGTGTTTTTTTGCTCTTTATTCGCTCAAAAACTGTCCTAAAACCACTATATGTTGTGGTTGAACTCTATTATTTCTTCTTCGAGCCACAATACGTCATCAGAATTATACTCTCAACGTGCGGCGTCATTGGAAACATATCTACACATTGTACTTTTTCTACTTTATAATCATTTTCCAAGAAATATGGCAAATCTTTTACTAAGGATGTTGGCTTACAGGAAATATAAATGAATGTTTCCGGTTTATAGTCTATTATTTTTTGGATTGCTTTTGGGTGTATGCCCTCTCTTGGTGGGTCTAAAACTATAATATCAGGTTTATCATTTAATTCATCTATTTTCTTCAAAACATCACCTGCTATAAAAGTACAGTTGTCAAGATTGTTAAGTTTTGCATTTTCGTTAGCCTTTTCTACAGCTTCTTCAACTAATTCTATACCTATTACTTTTTTAGCTTTTGGTGCTAAAATTTGTCCGATAGTTCCTGTTCCAGAGTAGAGGTCGAATATGGTTTTATCTTTTGTAGTTCCGATAAAATCTCTGGCTATTGAATACAGTTTTTCTGCTCCTAAAGAGTTTGTTTGAAAGAATGAATAGGATGAAATATTGAACTTTAACCCAAGTAGTTCCTCTACAATCTTATCCTCTCCATATAAAACTTTCATCGAATCTGCCTTTGCTACATCGGCTACTCCATCATAAATTGAGTGAGCTATGCATTTTATTGTTCCATCTAATTTAGTATTTAATATAATTTCAACAAATTCTTCTTCATTTAATGTACTTTGACTAGTAGTTATTAAATTAATTAAAATTTGTCCTGTTTTTTCTGTTTTTCTTACTATTAAATATTTTAAAAATCCAATTTTCGTCATTTTGCGATAATGGGACTGACTATTTCCTTGGAAATAATCTAAAATTCTACATAATATTTGTCGAAAGTCATTATCTACTATATAGCATTCATTTGTATTTACAATACTATGAAAGCTATTTCTTTTATGCATTCCCAATGTTAAAGGTCCTTCTTTTACTTCATCACCAAATGAAAACTCCATTTTATTCCTATATTCTGTAATTTTAGGACTTGGTACTATTGGAAGAAAATCATACTTTTCTGTTAATACACTATCTAACAATGTTTTTACCTGTTTTTCTTTAATTTGCATTTGTTTTTCATATGGTACATTTTGATAGGCACAGCCACCGCATATGTTAAACTTATCACACAAGGCATCCTGCTCATAATCTGCCTTTAGTAATATTTCTACTACCTTAGCTTCGATATTATCTTTTTTTATTTTACTAATTCTTGTCTTCACCTTTTGACCAGGTATAGCATTTTTTATTATTATTTTCTGTCCTTCGTGTGTCGCTATTCCTTTGTTTGGAAATTGAATATCAACTATCTTTACTTCTATTATATCTCCCTTTTTCATTTAAACTCCTATTGTAATGATTATGCTGACATAATTAATAATCATGTCAGCATAATATATATATTATATTTTTAATAATCTTTCTGTAATTTCTTTAATTGCAGTAATAGTGAATCCACTTGGTCTAAGGTTTGAATAATCTCCAACATAATGTAATAGTCCGTAAGCAGGATAACTTTGACTTGGAAGCAAATTTGCTGGTATAGGAATTGGAATCATCCCCATATGAAGACCAAATATATTTATTGCATTAAGACACATGTCTCCTCCACCTTCTCCATTAGCACAGGTTGAATAAGCGAAAAGTTTCTTACCCCAAAATTTAGCATCTGGCCAATATGGTGAAAATGAATCCATAAATGCTTTCATTGCACCTGAAACATTCCCAAAATATGTTGGGGAGCCCATTATTATTATATCACTATCTAATAACTTTTCGGCATTAGCTGATTCTAATTGCATTATTTCATCTTTATATTGTCCTGCTATTGGAAATTGACTTGCTAGGCTATCAAGGTTTGGATCATCTACTTTTAAAATTTTTATTTCTGCATTATATTTACTGAATTCTTTATAGAATTCTTTTGCAATTAAGTAATTATTTCCACATACACTGTGAAATACTACTGATACTTTTTTGTTATTCATATACTAATTACTCCCTTTACTTCTTCTGTTGAAATGGCTATCTTCTTCTTCAGCAAATAAATTACTTAAATAATTTTCTACATCCAAAGCAGTTTCCAAATTAAGTGTTTCTTCTGCTATATTTTCCATGTCCTTTTTCTTTAAATTTCGAATTATGTATCTTGCTCTAAGAATTGATGGAGCATTCATACTAAATTCGTCTAAACCCATTCCTAAAAAAACTGGAATTAATTTAAAATCACCGGCTGCTTCACCACACATACCAACCCATATACCTGCGTTATGTGCATTTGTAATTACATTATTTATTAATCTCAAAAGCGCAGGATGATATTGACTGTATAGGTGGGATAATTTTGAATTCATTCTGTCGACTGCCATTGTATATTGAATTAAGTCATTAGTACCTATACTAAAAAAGTCAACTTCTTTCGCTAATTGATCTGACGTTATAGCAGCAGATGGTATTTCAATCATAATACCTACTTCTATATTATCATCAAATAATATTCCTTCTTTTTTTAATTCTTGTTTTGCTTCTTCTAATACTATCTTAGCATCTTTTAATTCTTTCATCGTAGATATCATTGGAAACATAATTTTAACATTTCCAAAAACACTTGCCCTAAGAATTGCTCTTAGTTGAGTTCTAAATACATCAACATTTACAAGACAAACTCGTATTGCTCTATATCCTAAAAATGGATTTATTTCCTTTGGAATATCAATATACGGTACTTCTTTATCAGCACCAATATCCATAGTTCTAATAATTACAGGTTTATTATTCATTTTTTCAAGAACTTCTTTATATTGCTCAAACTGCTCATCTTCAGTTGGTTGACAGTCTCTGTTCATAAAAATAAATTCGCTTCTAAATAAACCAATTCCTTCAGCATCATTTTCTAAAACTGTTGCTACGTCTTTAGGGGTGCTAATATTTGAAAAAAGTTCTACTTTATAATTATCTTTTGTTATAGAAGGTAATCCTGTTTGCTTTTTTAACTCATTATTTATTTTTTCTTCATTTAATTTTTTTTGAATATAATACTTTAGTTGTTTTTTATTAGGATTTATAATTACTTTACCAGTTTTCCCATCACAAATAATATTATCATTATTATGTACAAAATCTAATATTCCTTCTATTCCAACAACAGTAGGAATACCCATAATTCTTGCCATAATAGCAGCATGAGATGTCTTGCCTCCCATTTCTGTAATCATAGCTAAAACCTTGTTTCTATCAAGTTGTGCTGTATCTGAAGGAGTCAAGTCTTTTGCCACTATAATTGAATTTTCTTTCATCTTTGAAAAATCTGTAGTTTGAACACCTAATAAGTTGTGTAATACTCTTCCTATTATATCTTTAACATCGTCAGCTCTTTCTCTAAGATAATCATCCTTTATGTTATCAAACATATTAATATATATATTTGCTATTTCTTTAATAGCATATTCTGCGCTAACTTTTTCGCTTTTTATTTTCTCTTTAATTTCATTTATAAAGGCCTCATCTTCAAGCATCATTTCATGCGACTTGAAAATTTGGGCTTCTTTTTCACCAATTTCTTTTAGCGTTTTTAAATATATATTGTTTATTTGATCTTTACTTAAATTAATTGCAGTATTTAACCTTTTAATTTCTGCATCGACATCATTTATATGAGTTATTTCTACATTTAATTCTCTCTTTTTTATAACAAAAGCTTTACCTATTCCTATTCCTTGAGATACTCCTAAACCCTTCATAAACTTCACAACCTTTCAGTATTAAATACAGTTCTTGTTGAGCCCTTATGATACATAAATAATAATATAAATCTACCCATATTAATGGTTTTTAAAATATTGCATATTAAAATATATTAATACATGGAATTTCTAAATAAATTAATAATTGATTGGATGTAATTTTGCGAATGAATAGATTTGTCCTTATTTTATATAATTATATTATTTACCGTTAGTTATGTCAATGAAAATATTGAAATTTCAACGCTATGCTAGGATAATGTTTTCATTATTGATATCCCAGACTTTAAAAGATAATTTATCTATATTGTTACTTAAAGTTAATTGAAAAAAAACAAATATTAGTTTACAATAATAATAAATGAAAAAAACACTTATAAATGGAGGTAACATATTGGATAGCAAATTTACAACAAAAAGAGTTACTGGTCAAACCGAATTAATAGGATTAATCGCTAATCCAGTTAGACATAGTTTGTCTCCAACAATGCATAACGAATCATTTAAAAGATTAGGGTTAGATTATGTTTATGTTGCATTTGAAGTAGATAACGATACATTAAAAAATGCTGTTAATGGATTAAAAGCTTTAAAAGTCAGGGGATTTAATGTATCTATGCCAAATAAGATAAAAATAATTCAATATTTAGACGAATTATCTGATGCTTCTAAATTAACAGGGTCAGTGAATACTGTAGTTAATGATAACGGAACTTTAACTGGTCATATAACAGATGGAATTGGTTTTATTAAAGCATTATCTGAGGAAGGTATTGAAGTCAAGGGGAAAAAAATTACGATTTTAGGTTCAGGAGGAGCTGGAACTGCGATAATGGTCCAATCTGCTTTGGAAGGAGCAAAAGAATTATCTATTTTCAATCGTAATATCGAATTAAAAACAAATACTAAAAATATTATTAAAAAACTTAATAATAATACAAATTGTATTTCAACTTTATATGCACTTGAAGACAAAAGTAAGTTAAGAGAACAAATTGAATCAAGTGATATTTTGGTTAATGCAACAGGGGTTGGCATGAAACCACAAGAAGACCAATCTTTAATAACAGATTCATCAATATTAAGAAAAGAATTAGTGGTTTTTGATTGCATTTATTCACCTAGAGAAACAAAATTATTAGCTATGGCTAAGAAAAACGGATGCAAAATTATTAATGGGCTAGGGATGGTTTTATTCCAAGGAGCAGCTTCATTTAAATTATGGACTGGTCAAGAGATGCCTATAAATCACATCAAAAAAATATTATTCTAATTGATTATACGGGAGAGAAAGTATGAAAAAAGTCCAAGTGAAAAATTTGGTTTTTAATGAAGGACCACCTAAAATATGCGTTCCATTAATTGGGAGAACAGATAAGCAAATTTCAGATGAAATTAAACACTTAAACAATATATGCTTTGACTTAATTGAATTCAGAGTAGATTTCTATGATAAGGTAGATAATTTTTCAATGGTAGTAGATATGCTTAAAAAAATCAGATTTTCTGTTAACAAGCCCATTCTCTTTACTTATAGAACAAAGAAAGAAGGGGGAGCACATGAAATGTCAGAAGAAAATTATTCTATCTTAAATTCTATTGCTATAGAAAGTGGATTTATTGATATAATAGACATAGAATTTTTCAGTACAAAGGAAGTAATTAATAAACTAATATCTTTAGCAAAGCAACATAATGTTAAAGTAATAATGTCAAATCATGACTTTAACAAAACTCCTTCCAAAGATGAATTAGTTAACAGATTAGTAAAAATGCAACAGTATGATGCTGATATAACTAAAATAGCAGTTATGCCCACGTCCGAAGATGATGTATTAACACTGCTAAGCGCAACTTTAGAAATGAAAAATATAAAAAGTGACCGTCCATTTATTACTATATCTATGGGCCCACTAGGAGTAATATCCAGATTAACTGGAGAATTATTTGGTTCTTGTATGACATTTGCTTCAGCAAAAGATGTTTCAGCACCAGGTCAATTAAATGTAGAGGATGTCAATAAAATATTAAATCTACTTCATAAAGTCTTTTAAACCTTACTCAGCAAAGTTGATAATAAGTATATTATTATCAGCTCTTTCATCATTTAATATTGCCATTGCATATCTCTTTACAGGACAATCTTCAATGCTTTCAAGTAATTTAAATCCCTCTGTTTCTGTAATTTTATTTAACGCTTCATTTCTATACCCAGCGAAATACATTTTATTCATTTCAGATACCGTTTCAACAACTTTTGCTTTTTCATCTTCGCTTAAACTTTCAATATCTTCTACACAGTTTTTTTGATTTTTACAACAATTTACTTTAAAAAAGTTCTCCGAATATACTTCAAACTTTTCAAGAGATTCGTTTTTCATATTATTTGTTTTAGCATATTCCTCCATATTAAGTTTCATAGTTTTATACTCATAACCTTCCCATGGAGAATAACTTAATTGCCCAAATTGATGTGGATATATCGAAATACAGCTAGTAGAAATATCATATAGAGTTCTGCCCTCATATTCATTAGATTTAATATCTTGTAAATGTATGTGGCCAGTTAGCACTATATCTATATCACTTTTATGCATTAGTTCAACTACTTCTTTACTATTGTCTATTGTATAATTAAAATTTATAATTTTACTATGATCAACTAAACTATGATGCATTACTGCTATCATTTTAACATCTTCTTCTTTAGCTAAATTTGAGCACTCTTTAACCCATTCTAAAGTAGATTTCTCTAATCTGCCTCCAGAATAAGGATAGGGCTTAGTTGAATCTAGCATTAAAAGCCAAACTTTATCATTAGGTTTAGCCAAATAACTTAAAGATTCTTTATCCCTAAAAGCAGCTTCATTATATCCAAATTGACCATAAATATCTACAAAGTCTTCATTACTTATATTTTCTGACCTATGTACTTCTTCTTTGTCGAAATAAATTGACCTAGTATTATTTAAATCATGATTCCCTGGGATTACATACACTTTTGTTCCAGAATCCTCAATTTCTGAAAGTTTGTCCGATAAATCCATATGACTAACTTTTGAACCATTACTTGTTAGGTCTCCTGCAAACACAACAAAATCAGGTTTATTCTCTAAAACCTTTTCCTTGAATACATTTAAGAAAACTTCAGTATACTGTAAAAGTTTATCTCCACTTTCAACATATTTATTAAAAGCTTCTCCGTTATCGTATAATTTTTCTGATAAATAATGAAGGTCTGAAACAACATATAAGATAAGATCATCTCCAAACTTAATCTTAAAAGCCATTTGTGAGATTATGTCTGGATTGACTAAAAAGAATATAATAATACATACTAGAATTAATAAAATAGTTTTCTTCAACCATATCCCCTCCCAGCCTTATATACATTATACCCATAAATCAAATTAATAACAATCTAATTTTATATTTGGTAAATAATAACATTTTATTGTCATGTTATATATTATGGTAAATATTTACTTATCCTTCGTTGCGTTGCGGTATTGGTATAAAATAAACTACGACATAGTATGTACCATGTCGTAGTTATAACTCATTAGTTTTGTTAATTATTTGATTTTTCTAATTTTATTTTTGTATCCAAGCCATTTAAATTTTGAACTTCCATTGTGTCATCATTAACTTTTTCTATTGAATCAGCCAATGTTTCGCTTTTAATGAATGTCATATAACTATTAACAGCTTTATCTATTTCTTCTGAGCCATCATAGAATATTTTGATTCTATCCATCATTTCATAACCGTTATTTTTTCTCATCTGTTGAACTTTAGATATAAATTCCCTAGCATATCCTTCATCTAATAGTTCTTGAGTGAGGTTTGTGTCAATTATAGTAAATAAATTGTTACCAGTTGATACATTGTATCCTTCTTTTGCAGATATACGAATATCTATTATTTCTTCATCAAGATATATTTTTTCACCATTTACTTCTAGTTCATAATTTTCTCCTGACTGAACTTTAGATATTATTTCTAAAACATCTGCTTTAGCTAATACACCAGCAAAGGCTTTTACATTGCTACCAAGTTTAGGTCCAGCTACTTTAAAATTAGGTTTTAATGAAAAATCCATAAATTCATTTAAATCTTCTTCAAAAATTACTTCTTTAACATTTAATTCCTCCATTATAAGAGGTACTAAATCAGAAATAAGTTCTTTATATTTACCATCTATATGGATTTTACTAATTGGCTGCCTAACCTTTATTCTTGCATTTTCTCTAGAAGCTCTTCCTAACTTAACAAGTTCTTTTACTAAATCCATTCTTTTTTCAACATTTTCATCTATTAAGTTATCATTTACTTCTGGATAATAGCTTAAATGCACTGAAGTTTCACCAGTAAGATTTCTAAATATTTCTTCTGATAAATATGGAGCAAATGGTGCAGTTAATTGTGCAATACCAACTAATATTTCATATGTTGTATTATACACTGCCTTTTTATCCTCTGTTAACTCTGTTGCCCAGAATCTTCTTCTTGAACGTCTAATATACCAGTTAGACAATTCTTCATTAACAAACTCTTGTATAGCTCTAACTGTTTTAGTTAAATCATATATTTCCATACTTTCTCTACAATATTTAACCAAATTATTATACTTCGAAATAATCCATCTATCTAGTTCAGGTCTATCTTTATAATCTACAAAGAATTCTTTAGGATTAACTGAGTCAGTATTAGCATACAATGTAAAGAAATTATACACATTTTTAATAGTACCAAAGAACTTACTTAATACTTCCTTTAATCCATCTTCATCAAACTTAGTAGGAGACCATGCAGGTGATACATATAACAAATACCATCTTAATGCATCTGCTCCGTATTTATCAAACAATTCAAATGGATCAACAGTATTACCTTTAGATTTAGACATTTTCTTGCCAAACTTATCGAGAATCAAGTCATTTACAAGAACCCTCTTATATGGTGATTGACCTTTAACAAAGGTTGATATAGCAATTAATGAATAGAACCATCCTCTCGTTTGATCTATACCTTCACATATAAAATCAGCTGGAAAAAGTTCATCAAAATTTTCTTTATTTTCAAAAGGATAATGTTGTTGTGCAAATGGCATTGAACCACTATCAAACCAACAATCTATTACATCCTTAACCCTTGTCATATGCTTACCACAATCAGGACAAACTATATGAATGTCATCAACAAACGGTCTATGAAGTTCAATTGTTTTTTCGTCTACTTCTTCTATAGCTTTTTCTGCTAATTCTTTTCTTGAACCAATACTTTCAATATGACCACATGTACATCTCCACAATGGTAATGGAGTTCCCCAATAACGACTTCTAGAAATTGCCCAATCATTTAAGTTTTCAAGCCAATTGCCAAATCTTTTTTCACCAACAAAATCAGGATACCATTCAACTTGATTATTATTTTCTATAAGTTTATCCTTTAATTTTGTCATTTGAATATACCAGCTCGGTCTAGCATAATATAATAAAGGAGTATGACATCTCCAGCAATGAGGATAATTATGGAGAATTGTTTCTTTTTTAAATAATTTTCCTTCTTGTCTAAGCCATTTTAATATTGCTGGATCTGCATCCATTACAAACATTTCTGTCCAAGGTGTTCCTCTGAATCTACCTGTATCATCTACAGGGTTAACAACAGGCAGTCCATATCTCACACCAGTATTGTAGTCATCTTCACCGAAAGCAGGTGCAGTATGAACTATACCGGTACCATCTTCAGTTGTAACATAGTCAGCACATGTTACATAAAATGCTTTTTTGCCTGTAGGAATTTCGACAAAAGGCATAAGTTGTTCGTATTCCAGATATTCTAAGTCCTTGCCTTTCATCACTTCAAGAACTTCGTATTCTTCATTTATTACTTTATCTATTAAAGCTTTTGCTAAGTAATATACTTCTCCTTTTACATCTTCCTTATCTTTTGTTCTTACTTTTACATATTCAACATCTGGATGCACAGCTAATGTAACATTTGATAATAAAGTCCAAGGAGTTGTTGTCCATGCAATGAAATACTCATCTGCATCTTTTTTCTTAAATTTAACATAAGCCGTAGCAGTTTTTATTTCTTCATAACCTTGAGCAACTTCGTGAGAAGCAAGACCTGTTCCACATCTTGGACAATATGGGAGTATTTTATGTCCTTCGTACATATACCCTTCTTTGTTAAATTTATCTAATATCCACCATACTGATTCAATATAATTGTTATCAAGTGTTATATATGGATTGTCAAGGTCAATCAAATATGCCATTCGTTCTGTCATTTGACGCCATTGACTTTCATAAGTGAATACAGACTCTCTGCATTTTTTATTAAACTCTGCTATACCATAGTTTTCGATATCTTGTTTATCTTTTAATCCAAGCTGTTTTTCAACTTCAATTTCAACAGGTAATCCATGGGTATCCCATCCTGCTTTTCTTTTAACCTGATATCCTTCCATGGTTTTGTATCTACAAACAGAATCCTTTAATGTTCTTGCTATTACGTGATGGATGCCTGGCTTACCGTTTGCAGTAGGTGGTCCTTCATAAAAAATAAATGGTTGTTTTTCTTTTCTAGTTTCTACACTCTGATTTAACAAGTCTATTTTTTTCCAATATTGTGATATTTCATGCTCGTTATCTTTATATGCTACCTTTGATATATCTTTAAATAGCTTCATTTCGTCTTCCTCCTGTTATTATTTTAAACATTATATACAAATTATAAAATATACATAAAAATATAAGTCCCATGTCAAAGACATGGGACGAAATACGCGGTACCACCCAAATTACATATAAATACATTAAATATATGTCACTCAAAAATTTAACGCATTTATACGTAATTTCTTACTGCTAATTCAGAAATTAAACTCATGGATGATTTTTACTGTATTCAGAATTATAACCTCTCACCAAAATGATTATTTCTCTTAAATACTTCCTACAGCTACTGTTCCAATCACAGTTATTAATAATTATATAGTTTCTGTATTATGATATATTAATTTAAATATAATGTCAAGGAATAAAATAATTTTTTTGTTAATTGTCTTTCATTGACATGCATATATCATAACTTTTCTGAAACAATAATAAATATGCATTTAACTTATTTATAAAAAATTTTAAGAGGTGACTTATGGTATATCCAAGAAATTCATATTGGCATGAAACTGCTACTAATAAAAAGGAAACAAAATATGATAAAAAAGATTTGATAGACAAAAAATATGATTTGCTTATAATAGGTGCAGGTTTAACAGGTTTAAATACTGCATATTTACTTAGAAACAGCGGATACAAAATCGCTATAATTGAAGGAACAAATTTAGGTTATGGTGTTTCAGGATATACAACAGCAAAAATAACTGTGCAACATAATTTAATATACGATTACTTAATAAATAGCTTTAGTATAGATGAAGCTAGACAATATTTAAAAGCTAATGTTGAAGGATTAAATCTAATTAAAAATATAATTACAGAAAATAATATTCAGTGTGATTATAAAGAACAAACAGCTTATGTTTATACAACAAAGGAAAATGAACTTAAAATTTTAAAAGCAGAATTAGAAGCATATAAGTTACTTAATATAGATGGTTTTTATACAGAAGACGCACCTTTGCCTGTTAAACCATTGGGTGCCATAGGTATAAAAAACCAAGGACAATTTAATCCTTTAAAGTACTTATACAGTCTTTATAATATTTTATTGGATTATTGTGAGATTTACGAAAATATTAGAGCTATAAGCATCGAACCACACAGTGATTACCATGTTGTAAAAACAGAAGAAGGTAATATTTATGCTAACAAAATTGTCGTTACAACTCACTATCCTTTCGAGGACAATATGGGCTTGTTTTTTTTAAGACTTTATCAGGAAAAATCTTATGTCATTGCAGCAAAAACCGATTCAGCTTCCTTTGAAGGAATGTATATAAATCCTACTGATCCTATTTATTCTATGAAATATCATTATGATAACAATGATAATATTTTAATATTATCTGGTGCTAATCATAGAGCTGGTGCAAAAGACAACGAAGAAAATGCTTATAAGGAATTAGAAACTTTTTTAAAGAATAATTTCAAAAATCCACAAATTTTATCCAAATGGTCAACTCAAGACTGTATAACATATGACAAAATTCCCTATATAGGAAGATATTCAGACAACATTGAAAATATATATGTAGCAACAGGTTTTAAAAAGTGGGGTATGACTCACTCAGCAGCTGCAGCTTTAATACTTAGTAATAAAATATTGAATATAGATGATGATTACTCTGAAATATACAATCCATCAAGAATTACACCCTTGTTATCTTCTAAAGAGTTTCTTTCATCTAGTATGTATATTGCATCAGGCTTCCTTAAAAGAATTAAGCCAGTTCCGGAAAATTTATTTGAAATAGAAAAAGAAAAAGGAAAAATAATAAACTATAATGGAAGAAAAGTTGGCGTTTATAAAAATGAACGAGGTGAATTATTCTGTATAAACCCAGTTTGCAAACATATGAAATGCGGAGTATCCTTCAACGAAGCAGAAAAGACATGGGATTGTGAATGCCATGGTTCCAGATTTGATATAAGAGGAAATATATTAGAAGGTCCATCCGTTTACCCTTTGGATAAAATAAAAATTGAAAAAAATTAAAACTACTTGAATTTTTGCTGTTTTAAAATAAAACTTCATATGTTATACTCTTATTAAATTTAGTTTATAAAATTATTGAGAGGTAACATATGCATTTTATTAAATCATATAAAAACACAATTATCTATATAGCTACAATATTATTTTCTATAGTTTTCATTATAGCTGGTTATAACATTAATAAAACAAATTTCAACGACGAAAGTTATCAGAAATCGTATAAAGCTCAAGTTATTTCGATAGAAGATAAAAAGGTAGAAACTTTAGATTATGGTTATGAAAGTATGTCAAGTACTACTATTAAGTTTAAAGCGAAAATATCAGATGATGATATTGAAGAAAGTACAATTGAAGCTATTCAATACATTGATGAAAATATTGCAGTTAATCCGAAGGAAATCGAACCTGGAGATAATATTCTTTTATCTTCTTTATTATCTAGAACAGGAGAAGAAGAAGTTTGGACTTTTATTGAATATGACAGAAGTAATATTCTTATTTGGCTTTTAATTAGCTTTTTTGTTCTTCTTATTATATTTGGACACAAAAAAGGAGTTAATACTATAATTTCTCTTATTTTTACATGCCTAGCAATTTTTATGGTATTTGTTCCATCTATACTTAAAGGCAACAATATTTATTTAAATTCAACTATAGTAAGTATATTTATTATATTTATGAATTTACTTATTATAAATGGAGCAAATAAAAAAACATTATGCGCAATTATAGGGAATTTAGGTGGCCTTTTTATAGCTGGATTGTTTGCCTTAATAATAAGTAAGTTTCTACATTTAACAGGATTAATTGATGAAGAATCAATGTTTTTACTAATGATAAATCCGGACAAGCCTATTGACCTTATAGCAATTCTTTGGAGCAGTATTGTTATAGGATCCCTTGGAGCTGTAATGGATGTATCAATGTCGATTGCATCAGCTATGAATGAGTTATCAGAAAATATGATTAACAAAAACTTTAAAACTATGCTTAAATCCGGACTGAATATTGGTCAGGATGCCATTGGTACTATGACAAATACATTAATATTAGCTTATATAGGCAGTTCATTATCAGTTGTTTTGTTGTTAGTAGTTAACTACAAGGATATTTTATTACTATTTAATTTAGAAATGATTGTTTTTGAAGTAATGCAAGCTATTATTGGAAGCATGGGTATTTTATTTGCTATACCAATTACTTCTTTTTTCGCAGCATATGTTTATAACCATAATAATAAAAATTTTATTTTATCCGAAAACGAATTAAAAAAATAAAGATTTTTCTCTGCTCTCAGAAACAATAATGTGTATGAATGCAGAGAAAAATCTCTATTAACTATTATTCATTCCATATATTTTATAAATATCTTTTGTATAAGTTCCATCATCATTATAGATATACAATGGCGGGTCAAATTTCAATTCAGGATTGCCATATTTAGATGCGCGTATCAATATCATATTAGGCTTTTTTCCTGATTTTGAATGAACAAATCTTATTTGCTTTGGTTCTAATTTATATTTTCGCAAAAGGCACATTATATCTGCTAACCTATCAGGTCTATGAACCATATAGAACTTTCCATATTGTTTTAGTAATTTAGCTGCAGTACTTATTACATCTTCTAATGTACATGTAATTTCATGCCTAGATATAGCTTTTTTGTCACTAGGATTAACAATTCCGCTATTATTCAATTTATATGGAGGGTTTGATATTACCGCATCGAAGGAATATGGTTCTAAAAATTCAGTAACTTTATTTAAATCCAAATTTAAAATTTCTATTTTTTCCTGTAGGTTATTCAATAATACACTTCTCTTAGCCATTTCTGCAACTTCATCTTGAATTTCTATTCCATAAGCCTTCGAATATTCCTTTTTTCCACTTAATAAAATAGGTATTATCCCTGTTCCTGTGCCTAAATCAACAATATGAGAATTTTTACGTACATCACAATAATTGGTTAAGAGGACTGCATCCATTCCAAAACAAAACCATTTTTTATTTTGAATAATTTTTAAATTGTTACATTGTAAATCTTCAATTTTTTCATTTTCTTTTAATGTTATTTCCATAGATAATTCCTTATTTTTAATATTATGTGGTGCGGTACGCATGCAATGCGTCCCCTACATTTGGGGTGCATGTATTACAAGGTGCATGTATTACAATCGGTACGCATGCAATGCGTCCCTACGTTTTAATTTATAAAAGCGCTGTCTATTAATTTTTTAGTATATTTTTGTTTAGGGTGAAGCAATACTTGTTTCGCTTCATTCATTTCAACTACATTACCGTCTTTCATTACCATTATTTTATCAGCCATAAAATTTACAACACCAATATCATGAGATATAAAAATATATGATATATTATATTCTTTTTGAAGTTTTTTAAGTAAATTAAGAATTTGTGCTTGAATAGATACGTCAAGTGCAGATACAGGCTCATCACAAATAATAACACTTGGATTAACAACTAAAGCTCTGGCTATAGCTGCTCTTTGACATTGCCCTCCACTAATTTCTGATGGATATTTATTTTTAATATTATCATCTAGTCCTACTTTACTTAATATTTCATCAACTAACTTTAAAGCTTCCCTTTTATTATTGCAAATGTTTAATGTTAGTAAAGGCTCAGCAATTATATCAGAAATTTTATAGTTTGGATCCATTGAACCTTTAGGGTCTTGAAAAATAAATTGCACATTTTTCCTATATTCTTGAAATTCCTTTTTAGTTATTTCATATATATTTTTATTTTTATAAAAAACCTTGCCATAAGTAGGTTTCATCAATCCACCTGTAATTTCACCGGTTGTAGACTTACCGCTTCCGGACTCTCCAACTATCCCCAAAGTTTTACCTTCTTGTATTGAAAAACTTACATTTTTAACAGCTACAACCTTATCTTTAACTTTTCCAGTTAAAAAATGTTTTTTAACTATAAATTCTTTTCTTATATTTTTTACAGAAAGCACTATATTGCTATTTTTCATAATTAACCTCTTCACTCAATATTACATTTATAATAATGATTGTTTATGTTATATTCTGAAACACTTTTAGAGCAAATATCCATTGCTTTAGGGCATCTGTCCATAAATATACATCCTTCTCTTTCTCTTCCTATTTCCTGAACATACCCAGGAATTTCAGAAAGAGGTTTATTCTTTTTAATTTTAAATGAAGGTATAATTTTTATTAATAATTCGGTATATGGATGCTTAGGATTATTAAAAACTTCATCTGCTAAACCAGATTCAACTATTTGTCCAGCATACATAACAGATAAACTATGACAATAATGCTTAATTAAACCTAAGTCATGAGAAATCATGAGTATTGATATACCCATTTCTTCATTTATAGTTTTAAACAATTCAATAACCTGCCTTTGTATTGTACTATCTAAAGCAGTAGTTGGTTCATCTGCAATTATAAGCTTTGGGTCGTTCATAATTGCCATTGCTATATTAACTCTTTGTCTCATCCCACCACTTAATTGCCATGGATAATAATTTAATATAGTATTAGGATCATTAAATCCAACCTTCTTTAATATTTCTGAAGCTTTTTTCAATCCTTCTGTTTTGCTTCTTTTCATATGTTTTATATAACCATCACTAATTTGATTCTTAATTTTTATCATTGGATGTAAAAAGAAGATTGTATTTTGTGGTATAAAACCAATATTTTTACCTATAAGTGATTTTTTATCTAATTTTGATATATTATTAATATTTTCTCCATCAATACAAATTTCATCTGCACTATAACTAAGATTATCTGGAAGTAAATTAATAATTGCCTTAGCTGTCAGGGTTTTGCCAGAACCTGATTCTCCTACTAACCCGTATATTTCTCCCTTTTTGATTTTTAAAGAAACATTATTAACTAATGTATTATGTTTATTAACTTTTATATTTAAATTATTTAATTTTACTATTTCATTCATTTTCAGACCTCCTGTGTATAAGGATGTCATTCAATCCGTCTCCAATCAAATTAAACCCTAAAACAGTTATAATTATCGCAATTCCTGGTGCTACTGCAAGATATGGATATTGTAAAAAAAACTGCCTTGACTCACTTAACATCAATCCCCAGCTTGCATTTGGAGGTTGTATCCCAAGTCCAAGAAATGACAGTGAAGTTTCAATCATAACTGCCGAACCTACTGCTGAACTAAATTGCGTAATAAGTCTTGGAAGCATAGCAGGAATATAATGTTTAAAAAATATTTCACCATTTGAACTTCCATAACTTTTAGCTGCCTTAATATACAAAAGGCTTTCAGTATCCAGCATCATTGAATTAACCAACCTTGCAAATGTAGGAATCATAAAAATACTTATAGCAATAATAGCTCCTTGGGAGCCTCTTCCAACTACTGTAACGAGCATCATAGCAAGTAGAATACCTGGAAAAGCCATAAGTCCATCCATAATTCTCATAATTATAGAACCAACCACCTTTTTAAATATCGTTGCTAATGCTCCTAATGCAATTCCTACGACTGCCCCTAAACCTACTGAACCAATACCGACTAGAAGAACAGTTCTTGATCCTACCATTATTCTGCTTAATATATCTCTACCGAAATTATCTGTTCCAAGAATATGTTCTGCACTTATTTCAGGCATATGAAATCTTTCAGAAATATTCATTTCATTAGGTGAAAATGGCATATAAAAAAAGGATAATACCCATGTAATTAAAACACATAAAACTAAAATAATACCTATTATTAAACTAAAATTTATTTTAATGCTTTTATTTTTCATTACTGTTCCCCTCGTTGGAAGGATTTTATTCTTGGATTTATAAACATTATTATTACATCAACTGCTAATGTTATCACTATAACAAATGTTGTTATAAACATTACGAGTCCTTGTAAAAGAACTATATCTCTATGCTCTACTGCAGTTAATACTAGACGCCCAATGCCAGGAAGTGCAAAAACTGTTTCAACAACAACTGTCCCTCCTACTAATTTGGCAAATTGCATTCCAATTATAGTTAATGGAGCAATTAAAGCACCTCTTAACGCATATTTTATATATATTTTACTTGTACTTAATCCTTTGACCCTTGCCATATCCATATAATCTTGTTTTAGGGATTCCAACATTGAACTTCTTACTATTCTAAGTAATAGTCCAATTTCTCCAATAGCTAAAACCACTGAAGGAAGTGTAATACTTCTAATAAATTCTAAAAAGTTATCTTCAGGAGATACAAAGCCTGATATAGGAAATAATTTCATTCTTAATCCTAAATAAACTACAAAAACCATTCCTATCCAAAAGGAAGGAATGGCTGTTCCTAGTTGCATTATACTTCTTGAAAAATAATCTATTAAGCTATCTTTTTTTATGGCTGAAATTATACCAAAGACAAAAGCCATTAAAGTAGCAATTACCATTGAAAAAACAGATACAGAAAGAGTCACTGGTAAAGCATTAAATATCAAATCAGTAACTGATTCTCCATATAAATAAGAAATTCCCATATCTAATTTAACAAAGTCAAATAACCAATCAAAATATTGTTCATAAAAAGGTCTATTAAGGCCCATTGCTGTATGCAAATCCTCAACCATCTCAGGTGTTGCTTCGGTTCCAAGAATCAGTTGAGCAGGATTACCAGGTATTATCATTAATACCACAAAAGTAATTACTGATACTACAAATAATACAACAATTGAACTTTTTATTCTATTTATTATATAACCAATCATTTATTTACCCCCTACAACATATTGTTCTTATTCTGTGAAATAAACAGTTTTATAGTCATAAATATCTATAGGGAATATTTCCATTCCTTCTACATTTTTATTCAAACCTAATAATGTGTGAGGTGTTTGTAAATATACTGCTGGTAACTTATTTGCAAGTATAATTTGAATTTCTTGATAAAGTTCTGTTCTTTTTGCAACATCTAATTCTTGAAGAGCTTGATTCAACAAATCATCAACCTCGCCAGTTTTTAAACTTATATAATCTTGGCTATCAGAATAATATCTAGATAAAAAATCATAGGAATCAAGTCTGCCTGTATGGCCTACTACAGTGGTTTCAAACTTCTTTGCACCATATACTTCGCTTACCCATGTTCCCCATTCAATAAGCTCAATTTTTACATTTATACCTATTTTACTTAATTGATCTGCAATTACCTGTCCTGCATCTACATGCAACTGATAATTTTTAGGGAGTGACATTTTAATTTCGAAGCCATTTTCATAACCTGCCTCTTTTAATAAATCTCTAGCCCTTTCCAGATTATATTCCATTGTATCATTTGTATCATAATAATCAGGTGAAGTAGGTGGTAAATGAGATCCAATTTTATCTCCATATCCAAACATTGATGCTTCAATAACTTCATCCTTATTAATGGCTAATGCAATTGCTTGTCTTACCTTTTCATTAGCAAGTATTTCATTATCAGTATTTATAGACATAATTTGAACTGCATTCATAGGCTTTGATAATACTTTATAGTCATCGTTACTTTCTATCATTGTAACTTGATCACCTGTCAAAGGTATTATATCCAAATCTCCTACTTGTAATCCAGCCATCATTGAAGTGGCATCAGGTATTAATACTAATTTAACAGTTTCAAGTTTTGCCTTATCTCCATAATAATTGTCGTTTCTTTCTAATATGATATGTTGTTGAGGAACCCATTCTTTTAATATAAAAGCACCTGTTCCAACAGGATTAGTTTTTAAATTATCCACTGCTTCTTCCGGAACAATTGCAGTCCAAGGATATGCAAAGTTCTTCAAGAGTTCTACATCTAATGTTTCTGTTGAAAATTTAATATTAAAATCATCTAAAACTTCAACATTTATAATGTTAGCATAATCCCTTGCCTTAGGACTTTCGGCATCTTTTAATCTATTAAACGAATATTCAACATCTGAAGCTTTCATTTGTCTGTCATTATGAAAATATACATCTTCTCTTAAAGCAAAGGTAATAGACATACCATCCTCAGAAATTTTCCATGATTTTGCTAATCTAGGTATGATTTCCCATTCAGGTGTTACGCCTACTAACGTATCATAAATATTATTTGTTACACTAAAGGTGGAAGCTGCTGCAGTTCTGTGAGGATCAAGACCTTCAGGATCAACTGTATATGCCATAGTTAATTCGGTCTTTGCTTCTGCAGATGGATTGGTTGGTTGTTCATTTTCAGAAATGTCATTGTATTTATTACATGCTGTAAAACTTAATAATAATGAAAACACCATAAGTAAAGCTATTAATTTTTTCATTTGTTTGTCCTTTCAGTTAATAAAATTTTTTTTAAATATTTTTTACTGAATTATACTCTTAATATTATTTACACACTTTCATAAACTAAAATCAAATCATATATTATGTATCCGTAATAGTTTTTGAAAATTATAATATTAATCTTTTTATATTTAACATATTTCATTTGAAATGTCAATAGATTGTCATAAAATATCAAAATTTGAACCAAAAACATTTTATATCATTTCATTGCAAATACATTTTATTTACACTATAATATAGTTGCTAGAAAAATAATCTCAATATAACGCAGTAAGGAGACATATATATGATTAAAAGTTTTATATCATACTACAAACCTGTAAAGAAAATATTCATAATTGATATGATATGTGCTTTTACAATTGCAGTATTTGATTTATTTTATCCAATGATTACAAGAAATATAATAAATGTATACGTTCCAAATCAAAACTTACGTTTACTGATAACTTGGCTCATTATTTTAGGCATACTATATTTGTTGAAAGTTGGACTTAATTATTACATTACATATTACGGCCACATTATGGGTGTCACCATGCAAGCAAACATGAGAAAAGATGTATTTGAACATCTACAGGATTTGCCCTTTGTTTTTTTTGATGAAAATAAAACTGGTACACTTACATCGAGAATAATCAATGATTTAATGGAAGTATCTGAACTTGCACACCATGGACCTGAAGATTTATTTGTTTCCCTAGTAATGATGATAGGTTCATTTATTATGCTTAGCACAATAAACTTACCATTAGCATTAATAGTTTTTTCTGTTGTTCCCTTTCTTGTATTTATTGCAATGAAATTACGAGTAAAAATGTCAGATACTTTTTTAGAAACAAGAGTAACTATAGGAGAAGTTAATGCAACATTAGAGAATAGTATTTCAGGTATAAGAGTATCAAAAGCATTTAGTAATAAAGAAAATGAAATTAAAAAATTTCAAACAAATAACCAAAAATTTCAAACAGCTAGGAAAAAAGCTTACAAAATAATGGCAGAATTTCATACAGGTTCATCCTTTATAATGGACTTTCTAAACATATTGGTTTTAAGTGCAGGTGGAATTTTCTTCTTTAGAGGATATATTAACTTTGGAGACTTTGCAGCATTCATATTATATATTGGAAACTTTTTAAATCCTATTCGTAAACTAGTAAACTTTGTAGAACAATATCAATCAGGTATATCTGGATTTAAAAGATTCTCTGAAATTATGAATGAAGAATTGGAAACAGATGAATTAAATGCAAAAGATATTGACTCTGTAAAAGGTAACATACAGTTCAATGATGTTACATTCTCTTACAACAATCATAAAAAGGTTTTAAAAGATATTAGTCTTAATATAAATGCAGGAGAAACAATAGCCTTTGTAGGACCTTCAGGTGGAGGTAAAACTACTTTATGTCACTTAATACCTAGATTCTACGAAGTTGAAGCAGGTGACATATTTATCGATAACATAAATATTAAGAACTTTACTCGTAAATCCCTCAGAAAAAACATCGGTATCGTTCAACAGGATGTATTCTTATTTACAGGAACTATTTATGATAACATCCATTGTGGTAGATATGATGCTTCGAAAGAAGAGGTTATTGAAGCTGCTAAAAAAGCAAATATTCATGATTTTATACTTACATTACCTGAAGGATATGATACCTATGTAGGAGAACGAGGCGTAAAATTATCCGGTGGTCAAAAACAAAGAATTTCAATAGCAAGAGTATTTTTAAAAAATCCACCTATACTAATACTTGATGAAGCAACATCAGCTTTAGATAATTATACCGAATCTCTAATACAACATTCTTTAGAAGAGCTTTCAAAAGGAAGAACTACTGTTGTGGTAGCACACAGATTATCTACAATAAAAAATGCTGATGAAATTATAGTATTAACAGATAAAGGGATTATAGAAAAAGGAAATCATGAAAAACTTTTGAAAGAAAATGGAGTTTATGCGGATTTATATAATTCTCAATTCAAAAACATAGCTTAAACTTTGGAGGTAAAAGTGAAAATAACAATTATAGGTCATTGGGGAGGTTTCCCAAAAGTCGGAGAAGCAACCTCAGGATATTTAATTGAGCATAACGATTATAAATTATTATTAGAATGTGGTAGTGGAGTTGTAAGTTCTCTGCAGAAAGTCATTGATTTAGGAGAATTAGATGCTGTTTTAATATCTCATTATCATTATGATCACTGTTGTGATATAGGCCCCCTACAATATGCTAGACAAATTAAAACACAGCTTGGTGAAATTAATAATACTCTTCCTATTTATGCTCCAAATAATGAGTTCTTCAATCTATTAAAATGGGAAAATTATACTAAAGGACTATGTTTTAATGAAAAAAGCATATTAAAATTAGGTCCCTTTGAAATTAGTTTTATTAAAAATGTTCATCCTGTTGAAAGCTACAGCATAAAAATAATATGCGATAATAAAATACTTTCTTTTACATCAGATACTTCATACTTTAATGAATTAAATGAGTTTTTTGTTGATTCAGATATATTAATTTGTGAAAGTAGTTTTTATGCTAATATGGATGGTAAAAAGGCTGGACATTTAAATAGCAAAGAAGCTGGTATGTTAGCAGAAAAGTCAAAAGTAAAAAAACTAATATTAACACATTTACCTCACTTTGGAGACTTAAATAATTTATTAATACAAACAAAAGAGCATTATAAAGGAGAAGTAATACTAGCCGAATATCTTTTAGAAGTTTATTTGTAATATCAAATTGAAATTCAAAGGGAGATTCTTCACCAAGAATCTCCCTTGTTAATTTTTGTAACTACGTAAATATAATGTCTCCAAACATTAATCCACTGTTCTAAATTATAAAATTTTCTAACTTCATCATTACTTTTTGCAGCTGGATCATTAACTACTATATATTCAACATTATCCTTAATTTGAAAACCAATAACAACCATTAAATGACCATGAGGAAATGCTGAATAGGCTCCTTCAAGTTGATTCTTTTCTTGGGAACAAACAGATGCAACAATAGGAATTCCTTTAGCTATAAAATTCTTAACAGTATTAATAGATTTACACCTTTTAGTATATGCCCTCATACCCTGTTCTCCAGCATAAGCAACATTTTGAGGCCAGTTACCATAAAGTTTTGTTCCAGTATCAAAAGTTCCATTTGTCACATCTTCTAAATCAAGAAGCTTTCCATTATATTTTAAAATCATTGTCAATGATGTTGGACTACATATTGAATTGCTGTCCTTATGACCACTGGCAAGTTGAGAAATCATAGGTACATTATCAATTATCTTAAGATAATTTCCAGCTAATGGCTCATCATCTCCACCATCTGTACTAAATGCTAATAAACTGAGCCTAGGATTTTTTCCTCTAAATATAACTTTCAATTGAACTGCATTAGCATATTTGTTGTTTTTTATGAATATTTTATCTGTAGTAGCTTTTACAAAATCATCATCATAATGTTCTTTAATTCCTATATTGTATCCATTTGTTGCCCATATACCATAACTAATATATGGAGTCCAATTACCATCAATTTTAAGTTTTATCAAAATCTCTACTGAATTATCTTTATTAGTTTTTGAATTCCAAGATAAAGTTATTTCTGTAAATTCAGTAGTTTCAATAATTGGAGTTACTAAATAACCTTCTTTGCAACTTTCCTTTAATTCTAAACAGCCATCTTTTTGCATAAGGTTTTTTGTTTCATTTTCAATTAACATATTATTTTCACAAATCCAATCCATAGTTAATATCCCTTTATTTATTTTAAATTACTTTTTATTTCTACTTACTTTATATCCTGAAATTGAAACTATTCCATAAATAGCAACAACCGCTATATCAAATATTAAGTTATAATAAATGTGTAAAGGATTTCCAAAACTAAAGAAAGCAAATGTTCCTAGCAATACAAACAATATTATTTTTGCTATAAAACTAGATCTTTCATATGCTAATTCATATTTGTCGGTATTTGCTGAACTATCTTTTTCTTTTAATAATAGATTATGAATTATTTTTTTTAAACTATTAGAATGCATTAGTAAGCCAAATATAATAACAGGTATTGCAAATTCTAAATTACTTTTTAAAATCGAGCAACCTTGAGTATATACAAATATTCCTGCAACTAATAACGCATAATTCCACCAAGACTTCTGCTGCATTTCCTTTAACTTTTTTTTATTCATAAGATACCTCATATAATTATTTATTAATTTATGATAACATCATTTTATACCTTTTTCAATAAACAAAAAGAACTCTTGATAAAATTTTATTATAATAATATAATAAAGTACATTATGAACTTTATATAAATAGGATGTGGAAATATGTTAGCAATTAGAGGTAGACGCAAATGCACCAACTGTGGAAAAAGGTATAATTGGTATTATGCAAAAAAAGAAGAAGACACTAAAAAGGTAAAATATAAAGGAAAAAACGAAAATGCTAGTGTTGCTTCAAATGTAAAAATTTTATCAGCTAACAGCTGTGAAATAACTGTCTATTGTCCAGAATGTGAATTCGAAGAAAAGTTCATTTACAATGATTAATAAATTAATAGCCGAGGATAGTAAAGCTTACTATCCTTGGCTATTATAAAAGTACATTATCATCATCGAATTCTTTACTCTTAATTTGATTGAATTTGTTAAGTATATCCTGCACCGACATATTCTTTCGTTCTTCACCTTTTATATCTATCACTATTGAGCCTGAATCCATCATTATAGTTCTTGTTCCCATTTCTAGGGCTGAAGATATATTATGTGTTATCATTAATGTTGTAATATTATTTTCTAAAACAATCTTCTTTGTCAAATCTATTACAGATTTTGCACTTAAAGGATCTAAAGCAGCAGTATGCTCATCTAACAATAAAAGTTTTGGCTTAACTAGAGTTGCCATTGCTAATGTTACAGCCTGTCTTTGTCCTCCAGACAATAAACCAATTTTTGTACTCATTCTATCTTCTAATCCAAGTCCAAGTTGAGCTAAATGTTCTCTTATTAACTTTTTTTCCTTTTTTGATGGTATAGCAAGAATATTTTTTTTAACACTTCTCATATACGCTATAATTAAATTTTCTTCAACTGTCATACTTGGAGATGTACCTTTCATCGGATCTTGAAATATGCGACCTATATTATACGCACGTTTATGTTCTGAAAGATATGTTATATCCTCACCATCAAGCTTAATGTTACCTACATCAGTAAAAAATTTGCCTGATATAACATTAAACAAAGTTGATTTACCAGCACCATTACCACCAATTATAGTTACGAATTCGCCTTCTGAAACATTAAGATTCAAATTATCCAAAGCTTTATGTTCATCAGGAGTGTTTTCATTAAATATTTTACTAATAGAAACAACTTCTAACATACCTAAACCCTCTCTTTTCTTAATTTATTAGTTTTCATATTTTTCTTAATGTTCGGTATAGAAAGAGCGATTATTACAACTAATGCCGAAATTAACTTTAAATAAGATGGAGGAAAATTAGTAGTTAATATAAGTGCTATTATAAATCTGTAAATTAAAGAACCAATTATAACAGAAAATAATCCTAATGTATTATTTTTATTTCTTATAAACACACTACCAATTATTATTGAAGCAAAACTTATAACAACCATCCCAGCACCCATATTAACGTCTGCAGACTGTTGCATTTGAGTGACTAATGCTCCAGACAATGCTACAATTGCATTTGAAATTGCAAACCCAACTACTTTAATAAAATCTGTATCAATAGATGATGCTCTGCACATATCCTCATTATCTCCAGTTGCCCTTATAGAAAGACCTAACTGAGTTTTGAAAAATATATTTAATAAAGTAAAGATTATAGCGACAACTATCAACAGTACGGCTATTTTGTATGCCCTGTTATCCACAAATACTTCAACATAAGTAAATACACTCTCTTTATTTAGCAATGGTATATTAGCTTTTCCCCCCATTACCATAAGATTTATTGAATACAATCCAGTCATAGTTAATATTCCAGCTAAAATAGGTTGAATACCCATCTTTGTTTGCAATAATGCTGTTACTATACCAGCAATAGCCCCCACTAAGATAGCTAAAATCAAACCTGTAATTGGCATTCCTTTAAAAGTAAACACTGCTGAAACAGCCGCTCCTAAAACAAAACTGCCATCTACAGTTAAATCTGCCACATTTAATATTCTAAATGATATATATGTTCCAAAAGCAAGTAATGAATAAACTAACCCTAATTCAATTGCTCCTATAATAGACACTAAACTCAACTTAAATTCCTCCATTTATTTGCATTATTCAATAATATGAAATTCTTTAATTAATTCTTCTGAAATTTCTACACCAATTTCCTTTGCTGTTGAAATATTGATTATTTTCGTATATTCATTTAAAGTCTCAACTGGTATATTTGATATTTTTTCGCCATCTATTATTCGTTTTATCATTTCTGACACCTGTCTTCCAAGCACTTTATAGTCAACACCTACTGTAGCAAAACCTCCATCAGCAACTAAGGAATCTGCGCCAGTGTAAACTGGAATATTTGCATTCATTGCTTCTGCTGAAAGAATTGGCATTGCAGATGCAACAGTATTATCAGTTGGAGTGAAAATCGCATCAACTTTTCCAATAAGAGACTGAGCTCCTTGCAATAATTCGCTAGAATTTGTTATCGTTGATTCAACATAATTCAACCCATTTTTATCGCAATATTTCTTTGCTTCTTCAATACTTGAAACAGAATTTATTTCTCCAGTGTTATATATAAAACCGAAAGTTTTTATATCAGGAGTCAATGTTAAAGCTAATTCAAATATTTCTTTTATATCTATAGCATCCGATACACCTGTAATATTTTCATCAGTAATATTAACATCCTTTACCAATCCAGCATCAACTGGATAACTTACTGCTGCAAAAACTATAGGAATATCTTTTGTTGCTGCAGCTGCACTTTGAGCAGGAGCCGTTGCAATAGGAACTATAATATCCATTTCATCGCCAACAAATTGAGATACTATTGTATTAATATTTGATTGGTCACCTTGTGCGTCGTTGTAAGTTATTTCAACTTTATCCTTTAAACCCTGTTCTTCTAAACCAATAATAATATATTCTCTTATTTGATTTAATGATGGATGTTCCACTGGCTGAACAATACCTATTTTTATTTTATCATCACTGTCTTTTGTTGATTCTTCACCTTCTGCCCCTTTTGCCTTTGTACTACATCCAGTTAAAGAAGCTAATAACATTGCTGCTATCATTAAAATTGCAAATAATTTTTTCATTTTTTTCTTCTCCTTTTATTTTCAAATTTTTAGTACAAAAACTCACAGTTTCATTCACAAATATATTTGCTTTTACATCGCATAAACTTAGAATTCGGTGCAGTTGACTTGCTTAGCCATACAAAAAAAACCTGTCCTTAAAAAGGACAGGTTATAACTCCTGCGGTACCACCTTAATTGACTGAAAATCAATCCACTTTAACAAAAATGCCAACACATTTTCTGCCTTGTAACGTAAGCACACGTTTCAGATACTCGGTTTACCCTTTCACCTCACCCTCAGCGATCCATTTGCCATACTGCGTTCTGCAAGGCTCTCATCTATTCCCTGCTCTCTGTAAGTGCACATATTGGTTTAATCTTCGCTTCAACAGTTTCGTTTTTGTATTATTGTTTAGGAGTTTAACATTATTATTTTTATTTGTCAATAGATACTTTTAAATTATTTATTATATCCTTTGCATATTCAATAAGAATTTTCTTATTATTTTCTATTTCCTCATCTATAACCTTGTTTAATAGAACATTTAATATCAATCCAATTTCTTTGCCTTCACGAACTCCAATTTCAATCAAATCTTTGCCAGTAATGTTCATGTTATTTAGACTATAGCATTGATTTTGTTCTATTATATCAACCATTATATTTTCTGTCTCATAAATTTTATTTAATTCTGCTTCATCATCTATATTTAAGCTTTTCATTGCACCTATTTTAATTTTTAACAAATATATTAAATTTTCTTTTCCTAGTTTATTGAGCCATCTCTTAACATTAACATATGTTGGATGTATATTTTTATTATAATTTGTCATTAATATTTCAACTGTCTTTATAGTTGACTTATCATATTTCAATCTTTTTAAAATATAAGGAACACTTGTATTCAATTTTTCTATCTGAATAAACAACATAGTTAATCTCAATACTAAATCATTAGAAACATTTGTCATTAGCTTTAAAGTATACTGCCAAGTTTTTATGTCTATTTCATTTATTTCAGGAATAAATACTGATATTACATCTTTATATTCAATCATTACACTTGTGAAATTTTCTCCTGTTAGGAGTTTATTAAATTCAATTACTATTCGTTCAACAGAAATATTTCTTAAAAGATTTTTGTTCTTATGAATACTTTTTGAAGTGTTTTCTTCTATCATAAAATTTAATGTAGAAGCAAATCTCATGGCTCTAAGTATCCTCAATCCATCTTCATTAAACCTTTTATCAGGTAATCCAACGCATTTTATTTGTTTCAAATTAATATCTTTTATACCATCATTTAAATCAATTAACCCATTTCCATTATATGCCATAGCATTTATTGTAAAATCTCTTCTCTCTAAATCTAATGAAATTTTATCTGTAAATAAAACAGATTCTGGCCTTCTATTATCTCTGTATTCTCCATCTATCCTATATGTCGTAATTTCTAATTGCATATTATTGATAATAACTGTAACAGTACCGTGTTTTAACCCTGTTTCAATTATTCTAAATCCCTTAAAAGAGCTTTTTATTTCCTCTGGAAGTGCTGAAGTTGTTATGTCCCAATCAGAAGGAACCGTCCCAATAATACTGTCTCTAACACAGCCTCCTGCTATATATGCTTCAAATCCATTGTCACACAATATATTTAAAGCTTTTTTAACTTCATTAGGCATATCAATTTTAAAATTCATATTGCTCCTTCACCCCCTTTTATTTAATTATAACTAATATAATTATTTAAGCAAGAAAAAAAGAACTTTTATATATAATAATAGTTCTCAGGCATAATCGCGGGACGCATACAATGCGTCCCCTACAGGTCCGTATTTTCATTGTAGGGTATGCATTGTATGCATACCGAGGGAGACGTGTCATATTATTATTTATTCACATGCAGTACATTTAACACAATCTCTCTGTGATTCCTCCCATAAATCATCTGCTACTGGTGCCCATTTGTTAGCAACATCTAAGCATTTTTCGCTTAATTTGTGTACATCTTCAGGGTTTTTCATGTCAGTTGATTTTGCTTTTGCATTATCAACCATATTTGACAACCTTCCTGGATTATCCAACAACGGGCATGGTCGTAAATGGTTATTATTAAAAGGTTGATTCTTTTTATACTGCATAAACAATGGATTTTTATAAGCTTCAAGCAATGTACTTTCATGGATATTAGTATCAGAATAATGAATAAAGGCACAAGGCTCAATATCTCCATTTGCATTAATGTGCAAATAATTTCGTCCTCCAGCTATACATCCATTAACATACTCTCCATCATTCCAAAAGTCCATTGTAAATATTGGTTTAGTCTTTCTGAACTCTCTAATTTGATGATACATAAATTCACGTTGCTCTGCATTTGCTAACAACTCTGGTACTGCGTCATTTCCAATAGGCATATATGTGAAAAACCATGCGAATTTTGCTCCTTTTTCTATCATATCATCTATATATTCCTCACTGCCGATAATTTCAGAATTTTTGCTAGTATAACAACAAGAAATACCAAACGGTAACTTTTTATTCTTAAGAATATTCATGGCTTTAATAACTGATTTGTAAGTCCCATCACCTCGTCTAAAATCAGTTTCTTCCTCAAATCCTTCTACGCTAATAGCAGGTAAAAAGTTTTTAACTCGCAACATTTCATCTGCAAATTCTTCATCAATTAATGTGGCATTTGTAAAAGCTAAAAAAGCACAATCGTCATGTTTCTCACATAATTTAATAATATCATCCTTACGTACCAAAGGTTCTCCACCAGAGTAAATATACATATAAGTTCCTAATTTTTTACCTTGTTGAATAATGCTATCTAATGTATCTAAATCCATATTCATTTTATTACCATAATCAGCTGCCCAACATCCGGTACAGTGCAAGTTACATGCAGAGGTAGGATCCATTAAAATAGCCCATGGTATATTACAATTATTTTCTTGCCTTGCCCTCTTTTGACGTTGACCACCAATAATAGTAGCATTGACAATAAAGTTTTCAAACATAGTTTTTCTTACATCTTTATCAATATCATCATACAGACTTTTAACTAACTTATACCAGTTGCCATCAGTATCATCTAAAGCTCTTTTTATTGAATTCATTTGTCTTTCTACTACATTATCCTTATCAAATTTATTTACCCAATCTAATATTTTAGGAATATTATTATCAGGGTCTGCATCTAAATAAGCTAAAACTTTTTTAAAACCATAGGATTGCAAATTTTCAATTATGCTTAAATCACTCATAATTTTACACCTCACTAAATACTATATAATTATCTTTATGCTCACATTTTAATATAAATAATAAATATTTTCATTAGACATTTCTATATATTGTCAAAATTTTAGACAAATAAAAATATTGTCTATTTTTTTGACATTTATTAAATTTGTCTATTTTATATTTATTCAATAAGGTTTATATTATAATAAAACAATTCTATTGGAGTAAAAATTATGATGAATCAAGAACTTTTATGTACAGTAATTAAAACTGCAGTAAGAAGTGGATTACGCTATATTAACGATAATCCTAAAAGAGGTGTTAGGAATCTATTAGATTTAGGAGAATATTTTGCTACTGGACATTTTCAAAAAGACTTCTTTAACTTGGCTCATGATATATTAAATAATGATAACAGTTCATATTATACAATCATAGAAAAAACTGTGAAAAATGTTAATCATAATATACTAACTGATTTTGGAATGAATATTGGTTATAGAAGTTGGACTTATGGTGCAAATAGTATTAGAAATTATGAAAAGAGTCATGGATATAATATTCCATGGACAATTGTATTTGATTTTAATGAAGCAATCGAAAATCAACTTACAAATACTGAAGTTTTAAATTTAATTCAACAAGGAAAAAAAATAGGTATATACAGTTATATGTTTATGATAGAAAACAATCATATAAAATTGGATTATCTTTTTCCAATATTAGAACAAAATAAAGACTGTGCTTTTGTTGCATTCCTTAACCCAAAATACTTGAAGCCTAATAATTTATGTAAATTAAAATCATATACCAATATAATGTTATTTATTTTAGATTCAGCAATAATTCCAATTCAAAAAAATTATGACCTTTTATCTACTATAAAGTATTTGCGCAAAAATAAATGTTTATATGGTGTTTATCGATACTATAATTATGAATCTTATAATGAAATTATAAATGGAAATTATATTACAGAGTTAGATAAGATAGATTTACATTTTGCATTTTTAATTAAAGACGAAAATTGTAGTGAAAAGGTTGAAGAAAAAGTAAATTCATATGTTTCTAACTCAAGATTAGGAGGAAATGCACCTGTTATTCTTATGGATTTTTATAATGATATAGCTCATGTCGACAAAAACATATCTGTTGAATCCTGTTTTTTATGTATTAAAAGTAATGGGAAGGTATCAATATCTAATATAAACAATATCACTAGTTACAATACTCGTTCAATAAAATTTGAAGAAATTCTATCTAAAACTATGAAAAAGCAAAGTACAAATTGTGATTAATATAAATCATTTACTAACTTTACAGCAGCTCCAGTTAAAGCTGCTTTTATTAAACTAACAAATTCCTTAGGCGGAATTTTAGCTCCCTCTATTAACCAGCGATAAATAGAAACCCTTATAGCATCAGCAAAAAAAGTAGCATAAAAATCTACATTTTTCTTTTTATTAAAAACGTCGTTTAAATGAACAATTAAAATGGGATGTAATACTTCAACAAAATATTCAGAAAATGAATTTTGACCAGAAACTTTAAATGCATTTGTATAAAACTTCTTATTATCATAAAAATATTCACATATTTTCTCTAAAAACTCCCAAGAAGTCATAGATAAATTATCTTTAACTTTTACAACAAATTCTGTATAGTAAATCCAATTTACTAAATCATATTTGTCCTTAAAATGATAATAAAAACTTTGCCTATTCATATTGCAGCGTTCAACAATGTCTCCTATACTAATTTTCTTCATTGGACGAACAGACATTAATTCCTTCATAGCATCAGCCAATGCTCGTTTAGTTATTTGAGAATCTGACATAATCTTATCACCCCTCTGCTTACAAATAGGTGTATTTACATTTACTCAACACTATATTGTATTCACATCTTAATTAATTAGTATTATATTATATTTTATTAAAATGTCAACAATAATACAGGTTTTTAAAAAAACTAAATCTAACAACTTGAATTAAATACATAATTAAAAAGTACAAAAATTTACTCAATATTACGTAAATTTTTGTACTTTTATTTCCATATATTTTTCATCTTCTATTGAAATTTTATTAAAATATAATGAAAAAATAAATAACATTGGATATATTTGTATTTTTTGTTTGAAATGTAGGATTTTGTGGTATATAATGCAATATAATATATATAATTTAAAGGAGGAAACACTATGTAAAAAAATATGTAAGACAATTGCAATAGAATTATACTAAATATGAGATATTCTCAGGAGGTAGCATAATGAAAAGTTTAAAAGGAAAACTTATATTAATAATTATTACTTTAATCACAATTTCTTCAATACTTACTGTTACTATAGGATTGTTTCAAAGTTTTAACGTTACCAATGATATTATTAATACATTGATTGAGGATAGACTAACAAGTTCTAATAGTATGCTTAAAACATACCTTGAAGAGCAATTTGGTTCACTCAGTTTAAATACTAACGGTGAATTAATTGACGACAAAAATCAGTCTATAGGAGGAAAATTTGAGTATATTGATAAGTTTTCTCAGGATATGGATGTCCTTGCAACTGTTTTTACAAAAAATGATAACAAATTCACTAGAGTATTAACCACTATTAAAGATGACAAAAACGAAAGAGTAATTGGTACTGAATTAGATAGGAATGGACAAGCATATCAAGAAATTTCAAAAGGTAATATGTACTTTGGTGAAGCTGATATATTAGGTTCTAAATATATGACCGGATATACTCCTATGTACGACAATAATAAACAAATAATAGGTGTTTACTTTGTTGGTGTACCCATCGAATCTGTAAATAGTATTTTAAATAAAGGAATGATAGCTACTATCAGATCTGTAGTAATATTAACAATATTTATACTAATTCTTGCAGCTGTTTTTACCATTTTTATCAGTAACGGGATTTCCAAGCCTATCAAAAAAGTTACAGTAGCTGCACAACAAATAGCAGAAGGTAATTTCAATATTGAACTTTCAGTTCAATCAAAAGACGAAGTAGGCCAACTTGCAAATGCCTTTAATCTAACAATTGATAGATTAGTAAATTATCAAGATTATATAGATGAAATTTCTGATGCTTTAAATAATATATCTAAAGGAAATTTAAGAATAGAACTCTATAAAAAATATGAAGGTCAATTCAAAAAACTGAAAGATAGTATGGATGCTCTGATTTCTAATTTAAATTCCACAGTACTACAGATAAACCAATCATCAGAACAGGTGTATAGTGGAGCTGAGCAAGTTTCAGATGCAGCTCAGGCACTATCTCAGGGAGCAACAGAACAAGCAAGTTCTATTGAAGAATTATCTGCATCCATTGCTGAAGTTACAGAACAAGTAAGTAAAAATGCAGAAAATGCAAAAGCAGCACATGAAAAGGCAGAATTTACGGGAAAGGAAATGCATGACAGTAATAATCAGATGAATCAAATGGTAGAAGCTATGAATAAAATTACCTTAAAATCTTCTGAAATTTCAAAAATTAACAAAATTATTGAAGATATAGCATTCCAAACAAATATTCTTGCATTAAATGCTGCAGTAGAAGCTGCTCGTGCAGGTACAGCTGGAAAAGGCTTTGCAGTTGTAGCTGATGAAGTTAGAAGCCTTGCTGGAAAATCAGCTGAAGCAGCAAAAAATACTACTGTTTTAATAGAAGAAACAATTAAAGCTGTTGAAAACGGATCTCAAATTGCTGACAAAACAGCTAGCTCTTTAGATAAGAGTGCCAAAGTAACTATGGAATCTGTTTCATTAATTAATGAAATTGCAGAAGCTTCGCAAGAACAAACTGCAGCAATTGTTCAAATAAACCAAGGAATAGAACAAATTTCATCAGTTGTTCAAACAAATGCCGCTACTGCTGAGGAAAGTGCAGCTGCAAGCGAAGAGTTATCTGGTCAATCTAATATTTTAAAAGAACTTATTTCTAAATTTAATCTTATAGAATCTGAATAATAAAAAAGCGAGGGTCTTGAATTTTACATTCAAAACCCTCACTATAAATACTAGGACTTTAATCCTGTACACCTTTTTAATATTTGGCGGAGAATGAGGGATTCGAACCCTCGATACGGTTCCCCGTATACACGCTTTCCAGGCGTGCTCCTTCAACCACTCGGACAACTCTCCTATGTGCTTTACAGCAAAGATTATTATAACCCTTATTATCAATAAATGTCAACTAATTTTCAAACTTTTCATATAACCAATAATATACAACAACTATCTTTTTAACTAAAATAATTCATTGTTTAACACAATTACATTATTTATCTATGAGTGCCAAAGAAAAACAATGCAATTGCTCCTTGTCCTGTATGAGAGCCTATAACTGGACCCATGTAATTCAATATTACATCTTTTACATGTAGTTTATCTTTAATGATATTTGCTAAGTAGTCAACATCATCAAAACAATCTGCATGGCTTATAAATATAACTTGTTCTTCTGGATTTGTACATGTTTCAACCATATGCTCTAACAATTCATGAATTGATTTTTTTCTTCCCCTAATGTTTGCTACTGGAATTAAATGACCATCATCATCTACATGTATAATAGGCTTTACATTAAGAGCAGATCCTAATGTAGCTGTTACTGCACTAATTCTTCCACCACGTTTCAAATGATTCAAATCATCTACTGTAACCCAATGGCATAACTTTAATCTGTTATCCACGACCCATTGATAAAGCTGTTCTATATCTAAACCTTCTTCTTTCTTTTTAACTGCTGAATACACTAATAGCCCTTCTCCCATAGATGCAGCTTTAGTATCAACGCATAAAATTTTTGAGCCTTTATATTTCTCCATTAATTGTTCTGCTGCTAATAGGGAAGATTCATATGTACCACTTAATCCTGAGGAAAATCCTATATATAATATATCGTCTCCTCTTTTTAAGATAGGCTCAAAATATTCTATAAAAGTCATTGAATTAATAAGTGTTGTTGTTGATCTCTCACCATTTTTAATTCTTTCATAAAATTCAAGTATACCCAACTCCCTATGATCGGAATAATTAAGATAAGTTTCATTATCAAAACCAAATGTCATAGGTATTACCTCTATACCTAATTCTTCCACCATATATGCTGGAAGATCTGTTGTTGACTCAGTAAAAATTACATAATTCTTCATTTTACTATACCCCTGTTTATTATTTAGATTTATTTTGCTAAATTTATTTATGCGACATATTAAAACATACTTATTCATTTTTAATATTACCATAATGCAAATTTCATTACAATAGAAATATATTTACTTATACATGAATTTAGTATTTTTCATTTAAAAAGAGTTGCTTCGCAACGCCGCTAGGGGGACCTATGTCCCCCTTCGGCGTAAAAATGCTTTATTAAAGCATTTTTACTGAGCACCCCCCTTAACGGCAAGGACGTTCCGTCCTTTGCAATCCTCGTTTTTTATTATATAGGAAAGAAGAACTTTCCTATATAATAAAAAAGCTCCCCACCTACAACGGTGGAGAGACATCTTTTTGACTTGTTATATTTTTTTTACATTCATGGCTCTCATTGAATTTAATATAGCTATTACAGCTACTCCAACATCTGCAAAAACTGCTTGCCACATAGATGTTAATCCAAAAGCACCTAAAGCAAGAAATACAATTTTAATCCCTATAGCAAATATAATATTTTCCCATACAATCTTGTTAGTTCTTTTTGCTATCTTAATAGACATTGCTATCTTAGAAGGTTCGTCTGTCATTATTACAATATCAGCTGCTTCAATAGCTGCATCAGAGCCCAAACCTCCCATAGCCATTCCAATATCTGCCCTTGCCAATACAGGAGCATCATTAATACCGTCTCCTACAAAAACTAACTTTCCTTTAGGAGATTTCACACTATTTATTTCTTCAAGCTTTTCAACTTTATCAGCAGGCAAAAGTTCTGAATATACTTCATCTATCCCAAGCTCTTTTCCAACCTTATTCCCGACAGTTTTCAAATCTCCAGTAAGCATCACCGTTTTACTGACACCAATATTTTTTAATTCTTTAACTGCTAACTTTGAATCTTCCTTAACTTCATCGGAAATTATAATACAACCTGCATATATCCCATCCTGTGATATATGCACAACTGTACCAATAGAATCAGTTTTGCTATAATCAATATTCTCTTCAATCATTAATTTTACATTTCCAGCTAGTATTTCTTTGCCATCAACTTTAACTTTAATACCATATCCAGTTAACTCATCATAATCTTCAATTATACTTCTATCTATTTCTTTGCCATATGCTTTTAAAATCGACGTTGCTATAGGATGGTTAGAGAAACTTTCCGCATATGCAGCAATCTCTAACAATCTTTCCCTTGTGAATTCATTTTGCATTATAATATCAGTTACATTAAAAACACCCTTTGTTAATGTTCCTGTTTTATCAAATACAACTGTATCAACATTATTTAATGCTTCTAAATAATTACTTCCTTTAACTAAAATTCCTCGTTTCGATGCTCCTCCTATACCACCAAAAAATCCTAATGGAATTGAAATAACGAGTGCACAAGGACATGATATTACTAGGAAAATCAAAGCTCTGTAACCCCAATCAGAAAATGCTGCATCCTTAATTACTAATGGTGGTAATACTGCTAATAAAAGCGCAGTAATAACAACAACTGGTGTATAATACCTTGCAAACTTTGTAATAAATTTTTCTGTTGGAGCTTTTTTACTGCTAGCATTTTCAACTAAATCTAAAATCTTAGCTACAGTTGATTCACCAAATTCTTTTGTAACACTAATAGTTAAAACGCCATTTTTATTTATAAATCCGCTAAGTACATCATTGCTTGTCCCAACTTCCCTTGGTACTGACTCTCCTGTTAATGAAGATGTATCAACCATTGAATTTCCTTCTATAATTACACCATCTAGTGGTATTTTTTCTCCAGGCTTTACAATTACAATATCTTTAATTTTAACCTCTTCTGGAGAAACTTGCTTTATCTCATCACCAATTTTAAGATTTGCATAATCAGGTCGTATATCCATCAAATCACTTATTGATTTTCTAGAACGATCTACAGCTAAATCTTGGAATAATTCACCTATTTGATAAAATAACATTACTGCTATTCCCTCAGGATATTCTCCTATAACAAATGCACCAATTGTAGCAATACTCATCAAAAAATTTTCATCAAAAACTTGCCCCTTCAATATATTTTTCAATGCTCTTAATAGAACTTCTTCACCTATTACAAGATATCCAACAAAAAATATAGAAAATGTTGCCCATTCAGGTAATTTCAAAATTAACCCTGCTGCAAATAATACAGCACTTATTATTATTTTAATTAAATTTTTTTTATTTTCATCATCCTCATTTTTATCTACTTTTTTCTTTGTTTCATTAGATTTATCAATGGTTACTACTTTTACATCTGGTTCAATTTTAGTAACTATTTTTTTGACTTCATCAATAATATTATTTACATCATCCTCATTCGTTTCTAACACTAATTTTTTTGATACAAAATCAATTGTTGCATTATTTATATTTTCAAGTGCATTAATTTGATTTTCCATCTTTGCTGCACAACTTGCGCACCCTAACTTCTCTAAAATGAATTCTTTTTTTATACTATCCATCTTTATAGCCTCCTAATGCTTCCCTAAAACATGGTTTAACCCTTGATCAAAGATATGCTTCACATGGTCATCATCTAATGAATAGTAAACCACTTTTCCTTCTCTTCTAAATTTGACTATTCTTGCTTGTTTTAAAACTCGTAGCTGATGAGATATTGCAGACTGAGTCATATTCAACAGTGCTGCTATATCACAAACACACATTTCTGATGCAAATAAAGCATATGTTATTTTAATTCTTGTTTTATCTCCAAAAACCTTAAAAATTTCAGCCAAATCATATAAAACTTCTTCATCCGGCATGTTATCGCTAACTTTCCGTACAATATCATCATGTATAATTGTACAATCACAATTTTCAATATTCATTTTATTATTCATAATTCACCTTTCTATCTTTGAACGTATGAGCAATGGTTCATATGTTTAATTATATAGTAACACTTAAGATATTAACTGTCAATACTTTTAATATCTTATAAAAGTAAAATTACCAAAATAACTAGTTGCACATATAGACATAAATGATTAAAACTCAATAAGCTGGGTATCATTACAATATAGTTTTAAAATTAAATATAACTTATGTGTATAAATAATGGAGGAGGAATTATGATTAAAATAGCAATAATTATAGGTAGCACGCGACCTGGACGTATTGGAGAATCAGTTGGAAAGTGGGTTTATAATCTTTCAAAAAATAGAAAAGATGCAGAGTTTGAATTAATTGATGTTGCAGATTACAATTTACCACTTTATGATGAACCATTACCAGCGGGAATGCAACAGTATTCTAAAAATCATACTAAAATATGGTCATCTAAAATTAATGAATTTGATGGTTACATATTTGTAACTGCAGAATATAATCATAGTGTTCCTGGAGCATTAAAAAATGCAATTGATTTTTTAGCTGCTGAGTGGAATAACAAAGCAGCTGGTTTCGTTAGTTATGGTAGTGCTGGTGGAGCTCGTGCTGTAGAACATTTAAGACAAATAGCAGGAGAACTTCAAATGGCGGATGTTCGTGCTCAAGTTATGCTGTCACTATTCACTGATTTTGTGAATATGAGCGAATTCAAACCTGACCCTAGACACGAAGAAGAAATAAGTATATTACTTGAACAAGTTATATCTTGGAGTAATGCCTTGAAAACTGTACGAAGTAAATAATAAAGTTATTTGAAAATTCCTATTTATTCTTCATATAATCTTCATAATATTTGGTTAAAATATGTAATATAAATATAAACTTAGGAGGATATTTTGAATAAATTAAAAAAAATTTACAATAACTTTATTAAAAAACTCGCAGAAGAAAATAATAAATCTTTTGGAAATGAAAAATTAGATTGTTGTGGATTAAACAGAAATGATGACAATACTAAAAAAAATAAAAATTAATAATTTAATAAAATAAGCACTTAATATTTTCAATTTAAAAATATTGAGTGCTTTTATTATTTACCCATTATATAATTTATTTACTCAGCAACTAAATCTTTAATTACTTCACTAGCTATAATAAGTCCTGCCACAGATGGTACGAAGGAAACACTACCAGGAATTGCTCTTTTATCTGTACATTTTCTAGTTGTTCCTGGTGGACATACACAATTAGTTTTACAACTAGGATTCATATTATCATTTGGTTTTAATGGTTGCTCTTTTGAATAAACAACCTTTAATTTTTTTATCCCTCGTTTTTTTAGTTCTTGTCTCATTACCCTAGCTAAAGGACAAACTGAAGTTTTATATATATCTGCAACTTCTAATTGTGTTGGATTTAACTTATTACCTGCACCCATGCTACTTATAATAGGTATATTATTAGTTTTAGATCTCATTATCAATTCTATTTTAGCCGTTACTGTATCTATAGCATCAACAATATAATCGTATTTAGTCAAATCGTAATCATCTGCATTTTCAGGCATATAAAAACATGCATTTGTGATAACTTCAGCATTTGGATTTATATCTAATATTCTTTCAGCCATAACTTCAACTTTTTTTCTTCCAATAGTTTTTCTTGTAGCAATTAGTTGTCTATTTATATTCGTTAGACATACTTTATCATCATCAAATAAAACAAATTTGCCTATACCACTTCTAACTAAAGCCTCTGTAACATAAGAACCAACACCACCAATGCCAAATATTGCAACAGTAGATTCTTTTAGCTTTTTCATGGCTTCTTCGCCTAATAATAGTTGTGTCCTTGAAAATTCATTTTGCATAAAACCTTTCCTTTCGAATATTTTTAAGTTTATAATTTATATTAGTATTCACCATAAACTTAAAATTAATTTAATATTATAATAACACCCAAGTATGTTCTTAACAATACCTGGGTGTTACTTTTTTTTATTAAACTTTAATTAGTCTATTGCTATAACTGCTCCTTCATAAGTATCAGCAATAAATTGTTTTATTTCTCCACTTTTTAAAACTTCTACTAATGCTTTAATATCTTCTCTATCTTCATCTCCTGATTTCACACATAATATATTTGCATATGTTTGTGCAGCTTCTGAATCTTGTTCTTCTTTAGCCACAGCATCTTCTACTTTAAGTCCTGCAGAAATAGCATAATTTCCATTTAATACTACAAAATCTACTTCTTCTATAACTCTTGAAACTTGTGCAGCTTTCAATTCTACGATTTCAATATTGTAAGGATTTTCAATGATATCATTTTTGGTAGCTAATAGTCCTGCACCTTCTTTAATTTTAATTAACCCATTCGTTTCTAACAACAATAGAGCCCTTGCTTCATTTGTAGTATCATTAGGAACAGCTATTGAAGCGCCCTCAGATATATTGGTTAAGTCTGTGGATGTTCCTGCATATATTGCAAGAGGTTCATAGTGTATTGGAGCAACAGATACTATTTCAGTTCCATTTCCTGCATTAAAGTCATCTAAGTATGGCTTGTGCTGGAAAAAGTTTGCGTCTAATTCTCCACTATCCACAACTAAATTTGGTTGTACATAATCAGAATATTCAACTATTTCTAACTCATATCCTTGTTCAGCTAAAAGTGATTTAGCTTGAGCTAATATTTCTGCATGTGGTGTAGGTGAAGCCGCAACTTTTATAGTACCACCATTACTTGTTTCTTCAGTTGAATTATCCTTATCAGGTGTTTCTTCAACTGGAGTATCTTTTTCTGGTGTTTCTTCATTACCTTGACAAGCTACTAATATTCCTAACGATAATATAACTACTAATCCTATTATTAATATTTTACTAAACTTTTTCATATCATTTTCTCCTTTAATTTTAATCCTAAATTATTTACAACATTCATATGTTTATCTAATATTTCTTTTATCTGTTTTAATTGCAATTTGAGTACCTATAATTTGTAATAGTTGCATAATAATAATCAATAATACAACTGTTATAATCATAACATCAGCTTTATATCTTTCATATCCATACCTAATAGCAATATCACCTAGTCCTCCACCACCAACAGCACCTGCCATTGCTGAATAACCTATTATTGTACCTGCTGCAATAACAGCATTTACTATCAAAGATGTTTTTGCTTCCGGTATTAGCACTTTAAATATAATTTCTGAAATTGAAGCACCCATACTTTGTGCTGCTTCAACAACTCCATGATCAACCTCTTGCAATGAGGATTCTATTAATCTTGCTATAAAAGGTATTGCAGCAATTACAAGAGGTACTATTGTTGCAGTAGCACCATAGCTTTTGCCAGCTATTAATTTTGTAATTGGTATTACCAAAAGTATTAATATAATAAAAGGTATTGAACGACCAATGTTAACTATAAAATCTAATACTCTATTAATTGAAACCAAAGGATACAACCCGTCCTTCTTTGTTACAACTAAAGCAATCCCTAAAGGAAAAGCAAACAAATATGCAAAAATAGTAGAGAAGGATGTCATATATAATGTGTCAATGGTGCCAGTTATTATTTCATTTATTATTCCATCAGTTAACATAATCTATCAACTCCTCAACTATAACTTTTTTATCTTTTAAAAAATTTATAATTTTATCTGCTAGAAAGTCATCTTCAGGTAACTGCAACACCATTTGTCCAAAGGCTTTACCTTTAATATCCTTAGTATCGGCAAATAAAATATTTACTTGAGCTCTACATTCTAGTACCATATTAGCTATAACTGGTTCAAATGAAGATTTACCATCAAATACTATACGTATACATCTCTTTCCTTTCATTTCCACAACTGCAGAATTACTATGGTATACTAGTTTTTTAGCGGCATCTGTCTTTGGGTTTGAAAAAACACTTTCTACTAATCCCTCTTCTGCTAAATAACCATTATCAATAATTGCCACATAATCACATATTTCTTCAACTACTGACATTTCATGAGTAATTATAATTATTGTAATTCCTAATTTTTTATTTATATCCTTCAATAAGGAAAGAATTGAACGGGTAGTAGTAGGGTCTAATGCACTTGTTGCTTCATCACAAAGTAAGATTTTTGGATTAGTAGCAAGGGCTCTAGCGATTGCCACTCTTTGCTTTTGTCCACCACTAAGCTGCGATGGATATGCCTTTCTTTTATCTAAAAGTCCAACTATTTCTAATAATTCTTTTGCTCTTTTTCTTCCTTCTTTTTTATTTACACCACTTATTTCTAGAGGAAAACAAATATTATCCTCTACAGTTCTTTGCATCAACAAATTAAATTGTTGAAAAATCATTCCTATTTCTTGTCTTACATTTCTTAATTTCTTATCATTTAATACTGATAAATCCTCATTTTCTATTATTACAGTACCTTTTGTAGGCTTTTCCAAAAAATTTATACATCTTACCAAAGTACTTTTTCCTGCACCACTCATACCTATTATCCCATAAATATCACCTTTGTTAATATTAATGTTGATTCCTGAAAGAGCAGTTACAGTATTACCTTGGCTTATGTATTCTTTTCCTAAATCTTTTATTTGTATTAATGGAGTAATAATCCCCACCTCCTTAATTTGTATATGTTGAAGCTGATTCCCTTCCTCTTTGTCTTGGTGGGTAAATAAATTTTACCTTGTTTCCAAACAATATCATATATCATCCCCAATTTTTACATACATCAACCCATTTTTTGCTTTTTGATAATTTTTCTAATTCCTCTAAAGTAAGCTCTATTGCTGAATTGCTACTTCCACAAGCAGGAAACATAGTTTTAAATCTTTTCATTGACTCATCAAGATAGACATTGATATTCCCTGGAAGAGCAAAGGGACATACACCTCCTACAGCATGACCTGTAAACTTAACTGTATCATCTGAAGAAAGCATCCTAGCTTTAAATCCAAACTCTTCCTTAAACTTTTTATTGTCAACTTTGGCATCTCCTGCTACTACAATAATCATAGCTCCATCTTTATTTTGAAATGATAAAGATTTTGCAATTCTTGCTCCTTCTGTTCCTAATGCTTGTGCAGCTAATTCTACTGTTGCTGTAGATTCGTCCATTTCCAAAATGTCATTGTCCTTATTAAATTGTTTTAAATATTCTCTTACCAAATCTATAGACATTCGTCAACCTCCTAAAAATAATATTTAAAATAATAAAACCCTCTCAGAAGAGAGGGTAAATTACTAAACCATCTCCTCATCTTCCAAAGTATAATCTTTGTCGGAATTAGCACCTTGCAAAATGCAGGTTGCCGAGACTTCAACGGGCCGATCCCTCCGTCTCTCTAGATAAGAAGTTAATATTCAATTGTTAGTGATTACTTTATAACATATATATAATTTTGTCAACATTTATTTTTGAAATTCTAAAAAAGTGAGTTATTTAACTAATTTATGGTAATATAACTTAAAACATTATCTTATTTTTAAAATTTTTCTTATGATATTAAGTAGTGATTTAAATAATATACCTTCCATTTCATTGTTAACTTTTTTTAATTCCTTTCTGATAGCTATATTTTGAGGACAATGATTTTCGCATTTTCCACACTCTTTGCATAGTGATGCAAAGGAAGGCTTAGCAGAAAATGCACCTAAAGTTTGAGCATACTTCCAACGATATAATTTATCATTTAATAAATACTTATCATTATAGCTAGAGAAACATCCAGGTATATTTACACCATGAGGACAAGGCATGCAATACCCACAACCTGTACAATGTATTTTTATCTTGTCCATCATAATAGATTTTACTTTTTCAAAAACTACAAGTTCTTCTTTTGTAAATGAATTAGCTTTTGCATCTCCTGCTGTTTTAATATTTTCTGTTACTTGTATTTCACTGCTCATACCTGACAATACAACATTTACTTCAGTGTGATTCCATATCCATCTCAATGCCCATTCAGCAGGTGTTCTTTCTGAATCGTAACTATTAAATGTATCTATAACTTCTTTAGGTAAATTATTTACCAATTTTCCACCACGTAATGGCTCCATAACAATAATAGGAATACCTAATGTCCCTGCCAATTGTAATCCAGCTTTTGTAACTTGATTATTTTCATCTAGGTAATTATATTGAATTTGACAAAAATCCCATGGATACGCTTTTAATATCAATTCAAAATCCAGCTTACTACCATGAAATGAAAATCCTATATTGTTAATTATTTTATTAAGTTTTAATTCTTCTAACCAATCCATTACACCTAAAGATACCATTTTGTCAAACATTGCTTTATCTGTAAGCATATGAAGCAGATAATAATCAATATAGTTTGTCTGCAATTTTGCTAGTTGTGTTGACATCACTTTTTTTGCATTATCCAAACTTTTTACCATATATGGAGGCAATTTTGTTGCTACTTTAACTCTCTCACGATAACCTCCTAATAATGCTTTTCCTAACAATGATTCACTTTGTCCTGCATGATAAAAGTAAGCTGTATCAAAATAATTAACACCTTTTTCTATGGCATCGTGTATCATAGATATTGATCTAGCCTCATCTATAACGCCACCTTTAGTTGGTAATCTCATACACCCAAAACCTAAAATAGAAAGTTTATCCCCATTCTTTATATTAACTTTTGTTATCATATAATTCAGTCTCCAAAATATTTTATATATAAGATTATACTACATTGTTAAAAAACTGAATACCCTAATACATAAACTATATTATTTACTTAATATTTATCTAACTAATTTTTCAATTATCAAAAATGTTTTTAATTCATCTAGTTTTTCTTTAGATAAGGGTAACACATCTTTTAATTTATATTTTATGTTCAATCTTTCATATTTCTGTACACCTAGTGTATGATACGGCAAAAGCTCTACTTTTTTAACCATATTTTGAGGAAAAGTATTTACTTCTTTTTCAAACTCCTTCATATCGACATAATTATCATTAACTCCAGGTGTTACAACTTGCTTAAGCCAAATTTTATTTTTGTTTTTTATTACTGCTTCTTTAAATTCATGATAGTTATCAATATCCATGTTAGTAATTTTTTTATATTTATTTGGTTGTGAATGCTTAATATCTAAAATAACAAGATCTGTATATTTTAATATTTCTTTATAATCTCCAAAACCAACACCAGCAGTATCAATAACTGTGTGTATTCCCTCCTCTTTACATCTCTTAAGACATTCTAGCAAAAATTCGGGTTGTAATAAGGGCTCACCTCCTGAAAAAGTTATACCACCATTATTAAATTTAAAATATGGTTTATATCTTTTAGTTTTTTCAACTATTTCCATAGGAGATGCGCTATATACAGTCTTCAGTGTATTCCATGTATCCGGATTGTGACAGTAGATACATCTTAATTTGCATCCTTGAAGAAAAACAACCATACGAATTCCTGGACCGTCTAATGTTCCTAATGTTTCTATTGAATGTATAAATCCACTTGTCATAATATGCCTACATTTTATCATGGAATGTTCTACTAATGACATCCATTTGTTGTTCACGAGTTAATCTATTAAAGTTAACTGCATAGCCAGATACACGAATTGTTAAATTGGGATATTTGTCTGGATTTTCCATAGCCTCATATAATGTATCTTTATTTAAAACATTAACATTTATATGATGAGCTTTTTGAACAAAATATCCATCTAATATATTTACAAGATTATCTACTCTATGCCTATCTAATTTTCCTAAAGTTTCTGGTACTACTGTAAACGTATTAGAAATTCCATCTTCACATATATTTTTATATTTTAATTTAGCAACTGAATTAAGTGAAGCAAGTATACCGCTTTTATCTCTACCATTCATTGGATTTGCTCCTGGAGCAAATGGTTCTCCAGATTTCCTACCGTCAGGTGTAGAACCTGTTTTTTTACCATATACAACATTTGATGTAATAGTTAATACTGAAAGAGTATGCTTAGCATTTCTATATGTTTTATGTTTCTTCAACTCAGTAGAGAAAAACTCCAATACTTCTTCAGCAATATTATCAACACGGTCATCATCATTACCATACATAGGGAAATCACCATCAACATTAAAATCTACTGCTATACCATCTTCATCATAAATAGGCATAACCTTAGCAAATTTAATTGCGCTTAATGAATCTGCAACGATAGAAAGTCCAGCTACTCCAAAAGCCATAAGTCTTCCTACATTATAATCGTGTAATGCCATAAGACCTGCTTCATAAGCGTATTTGTCGTGCATATAATGAATAATGTTCATAGTATTAACATAAAGTTCAGCAACATATGTTAATACCTTTTTATAATTATTCAGAACTTCTTCATATTGCAAAGTTTCTGAATTAATATTAATTTTTTCTATATTTTCTATTACCTTTACCTTCTTTATCTCATCTATTCCTCCATTAATAGCCATTAACAGTGATTTTGCTAGATTGCATCTTGCTCCAAAAAACTGCATATCTTTTCCAAGGCGCATAGCAGATACACAACAAGCAATACCATAATCATCTCCATATATTGGTCTCATAATATCATCATTTTCATATTGTATTGCTGATGTTTCTATTGACATTTTAGTGCAGTACTTTTTAAAGTTTTCAGGAAGATTATTTGACCATAATACAGTCATGTTAGGCTCTGGGGCTGATGATAAATTAGTTAAAGTATGCAAAAATCTAAATGTTGTTTTAGTAACTAACGTTCTTTTATCTACGCCCATGCCTCCCAGAGATTCTGTTACCCAATTTGGATCTCCTGCAAACAATTCATTGTATTCAGGTGTTCTTAAATGACGAATCATTCTTAATTTTAACACAAATTGATCTATAATTTCTTGAGCTTCTATTTCAGTAATTATTTCGTTTTTTAAATCTCTTTCTATATATATATCAATAAAAGTGCTTACTCTACCTAAAGACATAGCTGCACCATTATTTTCCTTAACTCCTGACAAATAGCCAAAGTAAATAGCCTGTACCGCTTCTAAAGCACTTCTTGATGGTTGTGAAATATCAATACCATATTTTTTAGCCATTGATTTCATTTCTTTAAGTGCCTTTATTTGCTCTTTAATTTCTTCTCTTGCCCTAATGTTTTCTTCTGTCATTAGTAATGTAATATTTTCATATTCTTCTTGTTTTTTTATTATTAAAAAATCTATTCCATAAAGTGCAATCCTTCTAAAGTCCCCTATTATTCTTCCTCTGCCATAAGCATCAGGTAATCCTGTTAGTAACCCAACACTTCTTGCAATTTTAATTTCTGGGGTATATACATCGAAAACTCCTTGATTATGAGTTTTTCTATATTTATAAAAAACGTCTCTCAAATTTTCAGACATATTATATCCATAAGCTTCTAAAGACTGTTCTACCATCCTTATGCCACCAAATGGATTTATCATTCTCTTTAATGGTGCATCCGTTTGAAATCCAACGATAATTTCATTTTCCTTATCAAGATATCCTGCTTCAAAATTATCGATTCCTGATATGTGCACGGTATCAACATCTGATACACCATTTTCTAATTCTTTTTTCATTAATTCTGAAGCCATAGCAAATAGTTTTTTTGTTCTAATAGTTGGTTTACATAGAAAATTACAATCTCCTTTATAAGGTACATAGTTTTTTTGAATAAATTCTCTAACATCAATTTCTTTAGTCCAGTTTTCTAAATTAAAACCTTTCCATTCTTCTCTTATCATTTCTTCCTCCTAAGTATTAATTACTCAGGGGTATTAAAAAACCACCTGAGCATAGCCCAGGCGGTCGACTTATAATTTAATTCACACTCCCTCGTGGTAACTCCACAATTCCGCCAGTCATGTGATTATGTCTATAGTACATTAAACCTTCTATATTGTCAATATAATCTTATGCTTTTTCAATCATATTATTTATCTTTTCGCTTAATTGGTGTAACATAAACTCTTCTGTCACTTTTTCCTCATAAAGTTTTGACATAGCTTTATCAACTTGATTCTTAATATTCTTAGCACAGTCTAATGACTTACATATTTCAGATTGTACGACCCAATCAAAAATAAGTCCATCAAAAAAGTAATCAGCAAATGTTTCAAAAGACCCAACATCAATTGAAAAGTTTGTAACAGCCATATTAATATCCGATATTTCTCTTTTGAATTTACCTAAAAACCTTTGGGTTTCTTCACCATGATATCGCGCTTCGTCTATATGACTATGCTTTACCATTGTAGTAAGCATTCCTCCGCCTAACATATCCCATACTCCCCAATTTTCTGATTTTTCAAGCTCTTTAATTGTATTTTCTACAGAATGAAGAGCATCTTCTCCAGCTTTAATAGCTTCATCTATTTCTTTAATATTAGCATTTATATTTTCTTTACGTTTTATTAAATCTTTAATCTCTTCACTTAAATCTTTATCTTCAGAATATATACTTTCTAACTTTTTATTTATTAAATCCTCATAATCTTTTTCACATACATCTATTTTTGACAGTTCATCAACTATCCTTTTAGTTTCATTAAATAAAAAATCTACATTATGCCTGCTTTGATCATATTTCAACTTGACTTTCAAAGCTTCTTGTTTCTCTTTTTCTAACTGTTCTTCTTTATTTCCTAAAACAGTATAAAATAAAGAAGCAATACTAGCTGTCTCTAGTTTTAATACATCCTTATTCTCCTTTTTTAACGCATTTGATAATTTATTTAATTGTAACTTCTCATGAATTAAGTCCTGCTCAGTTTGTTTAAGAAGCCCTGATAATTTATTTTTCTTTTGTAAACATTCTTTTATATTGCTAATTTTATCATTATATTTTTGGTACATATTAGACTCTCCTTCGTATTACTGCTAAAAAGATTATAGAAGTCTTAAATATATATAATTAATTTTCTTATATTTTAAAAAAATTATATCACAATATATACTTTGATTCAAACAGTTTTTAGCATTATAGCAAATGATAACGTTAGCTTTTTTTTATTAAAATATTATGTTTTTTTTATAAAATTAATTGAATATCACATACCCTTAATGTATAATTATATATACAAAGTTTTTGTAACTATAAATAAGGAGGAAACCGATGGCAATTACAAAAGATATGACTATTAGTGAAGTTTTAAGAGCTAGACCTGATGCTGCAGAGATATTAATGTCACACGGTATGGGTTGTGTAGGATGTCCAAGTTCACAGATGGAAACATTAGAAGAAGCAGCTGCAGTTCACGGCATGAAAATTGATGATTTAATGGCTGCTTTAAATAAATAAACTTCGTATAGCAAAACAAAAAAACAACAATAACCGCATATGAGATTCTTCTCTACACAGGGTGACAAAACTGCGGTTTGTTAACAGACAAAAACCGGCATTAAATGCCGGTTTTATATTTAAAAAGCAACAATATAACAGCTGTTAAATTAGTTTGCTTGATAGTAATAGTGTTTACCTTTTTTTATTTTATAGTATGTAAATTTTTAATACATTTTACTTAATATTACTAGTTTTCAAAATTAAAGAGTAAACTCTTTTTGAGGATTACCCCACAATTCCTCCTGCATAGCTTCCGAATGACCCTCTGAGAATATTCCAGGAGCTCCTCCAGTATGTAGAAGCATAATATTTTTATCCTTAGAAATTTTTCCAGATTCAATCATCTCTATTATTCCTCTAAATGTTTTACCTGTATAGCAAGGATCAAGAATTATAGCCTCTTCTTTAGCCATATCATATACATACTTTCTTGTAACAGGATCAGGAACATTATAGCTTATTCCAACATATCCAGTTTCCACCCACATATCATCCATGGTAACTTCAACGCCTAATTCTAAAAATTCATTAGTTTCTTTGATGTATTCAATTTTTTCCTGCATTTCAGAATCATTTTTGTGGGAAACCGATACACCTATAGGGGTAAATCCTGCATCAAAATATTTTGAACCAAGATATAACCCTCCATAAGTTCCTGTAGACCCAAAACCAGAAAACACATAATCCATTTTAATATCCATTTCTTTTAATTGGTCTTTAATTTCTTTTGCTGCCATAACATAACCAGCTGCCCCAACAGGAGAACTTCCTCCTACAGGAATAAGATAAACTTTATTTCCCTGGTCTTCATACATCTTAATAACTTCATTAGTTGTTTTATCTAAAAGTTTTTTATATTTATCTGTATATACTTCCTTTGATTCATTTTTAAAGGACGTATCATCCATAAAAAATAAATCTGCTCCCATCATCTTATCAAGAATAAGATTTCCTGATGCTTTCTTAGGGGCTGGTCCATCCATTATAATACCACATTTTAATCCAAATTTGGCAGCAACTGCTGCCGTAAGTCTTCCATGATTAGTTTGAGGTCCACCATAGGTAAGAAGCACCTTGCAATCTTTATCTAATGCATCCTTTAATAAGTAATCTAATTTTCTTAATTTATTACCACCTAAAGCAAATCCTGTCATATCATCTCTTTTTATGTATAAATTAATTCCATATTTTTTACTTATGTTTTCTAACTTATGAATTGGCGTATTGTAAAAACCTGTTTCTATTCTTTGTAAATCCTCTAGTTTCATGATTTCCTCCAATCAAAAAAATCCTTGAATTGCTGCACAATTACTTCAATGTTATAAAATCTCTTCTAATTTACTTCTATTAAATCCTTGTATAACTTCATCATCAATAAAAATTATAGGTACTCCCATGTAACCCATTGATATTAGTTCCTTTTTTGCTTCTGGGTCAATTGAAACATTCTTTTCTTCATATTCAAGACCTTTTTCTTTAAAATATTCTTTTGCAGCTATACAATTTGAACATGTGTTACTTGAAAAAATTTTTATTTTTGGCATAGTTTCCTCCTGAATTATTTAATTTTATTATTTCATATCACTTGTTCCAACAAACCGATAAATATGATTTTACCTGAAAACCTAAAACGATAACCAATATCTTATCAGTAGTCACAATTTTTTAGTAAATATATGCAATATTTTAACATAAATCCACCTGAAACTCCATATTTTTTTTATTTTAGATAAATATTATAAATCACAAATATTATAAATAAGAATAGTATAGATTGTGCGAATGTTTAAGTACATCATTATAACTCATCATATATGAAGTATGAAAGGAATGAAATCAAATGAAAGAATGCACTATTTCTATAGAAACTCCTAAAAAAATTTTAAAAGGAGCAGGGATTCCAAATTCAGTATTTATACCTTTAAAAACATACAAAATACATATAAAATTAAATAATCCAACTGATAATTCTAAGCTATGTTCTTTTACTGCAACTCTAGGCAATGGTATTCGTTATTTGAAAAATATGCAATATTCTGGGCCAGACAACTTATTGCATGAAGCAGTAAAAATCATCGAGCCAAATCCAAAAACCGAAAACAACAATGTAATTATTTTTGCTAACAATTTTATTTTGTCCCCAAACTCAGAAAATATTATTAGCCTTGATGTTGCATTATATGATAAATATACTGAGAATGGAATTGAAAATTCAGGAGAAAAAATATCTCATGAAAGTAAACTACATTTTAATGGACATTTAATTAATGATAATTTTGTCCACTCATTTAGCACTGTTTCAGAAACATACGATTATGAATTATCAGTAAAATGTGAAGATGACAAAATTGATTTAGGAGGAAGTACTAAATTTTATATCTATTGTGAAACAGGGCAATATGACATGGCTAGAAGTGTATATGTCAGGTGTATCCTTGATGAAGATTTAGAATTTATTGCTGATTCATCAAACATCGAACCTAAAAACGTATATACTTTTGATAAAAAAACAGTTCTTAAATGGGATATTGGCAGTCTACAGCCTTCCGAGATAAAGAGAATCGGATTTAAAGTTTCCTTAAAAAATAAAGACTATCTTAAATCCGAAGACTTTTTTAATATTAAATTTAATTCAAATTGTATAAATAATTCTACATATACCCAATGCCCATCTAGCTGTCAACATAACTTAATCATCAAATAACAATCTATAATAATCATTCTCCAATATTTCAGCAGAGTACTTAAAACGATTTTTTACTTCTGCTGAAATTCTATCTATATATTCATAATTAGTTTCAAAGCCTTCTCTTACTTTTATTTCTTCAGTTTCAGCATTATAATATACTTTATCAGTAATCCAACTTCTGTTTGAAAATATTACTAATGGCTCTGAGTCAGAAAAAATATCTCTGCCCATTAATAATCTTGAATCATAATTTAATCCCATTAAATTTGATATTGTAGGTAATATATCTAAACTTGAACAAGGTTTGTCAATAGTTTCAGCTTTCATATCTTTTGACCATAACAAAAAAACACTTTTATATAATTCATACTCTGATTCTACTTGATGTCCTGCTAATTCACTAATTTGGTCATTACTTAAACCGTATGGATAATGGTCCGGACTGATGGCAATTAAAGTATCTTCCGCTATCCCAGCTTGTTCTAAATTATATATTAGTGATTCCATTGCTTTATCAAGTTCAATATTGCAAGATAAATATGCTTTAACATTTTCAGAATAATCAAGATTATCTACCACTTCTTTATTCTTATACGATATATAATTCCCTTCAAAATTATATTGAAGGTGTCCACTTACTGTCATGTAATAAACATGAAATGGCTGTGTATCTATAAATTCAGGTACTGTCAAATCTATCATTTCAAGATCTGATTCAGGCCAAGTTTCAGTAACATTAAGCCCATTACCAAGACCTTTATATGAATATCCCATATTAGGGTGTGATTTATCCCTAAAATAATAATCAAAATAATGATTGTGATATGCATAAGAAGTGTAACCTAAATTATTTAGCTGGTTACCCAAACAGTAAGGCATATAGTTTTGAGCAGAACGGTAAAAGCTCCATATTCCAGACTTAGGCAGAATTCCAGTACATATTACATATTCCCCATCAGATGTACTTACTCCCCATAAAGGAGTATAAAATTCTGTAAATTTAAATCCTTCTTCCTGCATCTTATACAAGGTAGGTGTTATATCTTTATTAATAGCATAAGGTGAAAATCCTTCTGCTGTTATTAAAATTAAATTTTTCCCTTTAAACATGCCTGTATATTCATTTTCATTTGTCGGTTTAATATTACTAAAATATTGATGCATATCTTTTATTTCAGCACTTGTCTCATTTTCAGCTAATTTATCTAAAGATATATTAGTTAAGTTATATTTTGCTTCTTTGTGTTCAACATTTGAATTTTCTTCAACTTTAGCTTCTTTTTTAGCTAAAGATTCTTTAGAAAGTTCATTATTGTTTTCATTATTTATTTTTGCTATATTACTATGAGGCTTATAATTATAGCTTGATAAAATATTTTTCATGTCTAGTCTTCCAGTAGTTAAAAGACCAAATCTATTAATAGATTTATCTATAATAAATGTTTCAGAATACAGATACTTAGAATTTAAAGATCCACCATTTGATGTTTGAATTATACCAATTACAAAAATATGAATTATAAATGCAATTCCTAATAATTTTAATTTAAAAATTTTATTTGACTTATTTAAAGTAACCTTTTTATAAAAAATTACAATTAAAATCAAAGGTAATAATAGTATGATAATTTGAAATAAATTCTTATATATTGCATTAAATAATACATCAGAAAATTGTGTAGCTTTTCCTGCCCCTATAAAAAAGTAAAGAGAAGCAAATGTTGAGAAAATTTTAAAATAAATGTATTCAGCTTCATAGTAAAAAGTCAAGAATAAAACAAATAAAATCATTATTATTTTATTTGTTCTTACCCCAAAACTTGTTGAAATAATATATAAAACTAATCCTATTGGTATAGAAAACATAATCATATTTAATAATCCAGCATTAAATATATCCCCAAAAATTGATACCTTGAGGACTATTTCATAATATATAATTAATATAGGGAAAAACAACAAAGTTAGTTGTTTTTTTAATTTTGCATTCAATGTCATATTCACTTTTTTTATAAATATCCTTTCAAACTCTTTCTAGTAAATCCATTTAACCCTACAGTAGTGTCAGCATGAAATAATGAGCTAATTACAGCTTCCTCCACAGACTCAATTGCAGCTCTAAAAATTTTATCTATTATACTATCATCAACCATTTTCATTTCGAGTATATTTGTATCGCAATAATGTTTTATTTTATTTGATGTAGTAAAAGCAATACAAATATCACCACTACCATTTCCTAAATGCGAACCAGTTCTCCCTAACCCAATTACTGAACGTTTTGCAACTCTTTTTAATTGTCTCTCATTTAAAGGAATATCCATAGCCAAAATTATAATAATGGAACCCTTATCTTCTTCCACCTTTATGGTGTCTGCTATTCTTTCTCCAATTTTATCTCCATTTATATTTAAATCCTGAATTGAGCCAAAATTAGACATAACAAGAGCACCTAATGTATATTCTTTATTGTCAAGTTCAATAACTCTAGAAGATGAACCAATACCACCTTTTAAACCATAACAACTCATTCCAGTTCCAGAACCAACTGCACCTTCTTCGAACACATAATCTGCATTTCTAATAGCCTCAAAAACATGCTCTTCTCTAACATGTAGTCCTCTAATATCATTTAATTTACCATCATTACATTCTGTTACAACACAATTTACAGTACCTGTAGTACTTCCTATATCTTTGTTTTGAGCTAACATATATTTTGTTAAAGCATTAGTTGCCGTTCCAATACTTAACGTGTTAGTCATTATAATTGGAGTTTCTATATTTCCAAGTTCTTCAATTTGAAGAATTCCTATACTCTTTCCAAATCCATTAATTACATATGATGATGCCATTACCTTTTCTTTATATATATTTCCTTCATGGGGTAATATTGCAGTCACGCCAGTTTTTATGTTTCCATCGTCTAAAGTAACATGACCAACTTTTATTCCTTCAACATCTGTAATTAAGTTCTTTGAACCTTTCTTCATCTTTCCTATAACTATACCACTATCATTATTTAATCCCAATTTTACATTCCTCCGTCATTATACAGCTATTATTTCACTATGTATGCTAAAGGTTCATTATTCATAAATCTTCTAACATTACCAACTACTAATTCATTTATCCTATCTATATTATTTATTACAACTCCAGATGCATGAGGTGTAATATAAACATTTTCAAAATTCCAAAGTTCATCCTCTAACGGAAGTGGTTCTGTTTCAAATACATCTAATCCTGCATAACTTATATCATTATTTCTTAATGCTTCGGTTAAATCTTGCTGATTTATAATACTTCCTCTAGCTATATTAATTATTGATGCACTTTTTTTCAATAACTTCAAATTATCTTTGTTAATCATATGGAACGTACCCTTATTTAAATCAACTGTAATTATTATATAATCGCTGTTTGATAATACATGTTCTAATCCTTTTTTACCATCATATATTTCATCAAAATATGCCATTGTAGAAACTGGATTTCTTTTATAACCTAATAATTTTACTCCGAACCCTTGAAGCCTTTTTGCAATTTCTGTAGCGATGGATCCTGTGCCTATAATTCCAACAGTTTGACCATAAAATTCTCTTCTGTTTTTTACAAAATTCCATTCTTTATTTCTTTTGTTTTCTAAATATTTAATTGCATTAGTATTATGCATCAATATTTTGCAAACTACATCTTCAGCAATTGGAACACTGTATATATCTTTTCCATTAGTAAAAATAATATTTCGTTTTCTAATATAATTCATATCAATGTTATCATAGCCTGCTCGTATTGACTGTACCCACCTTAAATTTGGATGTTTATCCAAAAACTCTACATTAATATCACTTGGCTCACCAATTATTGCATCGGCTTCAATACATTCTTCAGTAGTTAAGTAAAATTCAATTTCTGGAAAATTTTTAGCAAGTACTTCGTAGTATGATTTCGTTACTATTACTTTCATTATTTTTCTCCCTTCTATACTTGAATTTATTAATTCATTGAAGTAAATTTAATAAATATTTAAAAATTGGGCGCTCAGCGCCCAATATCAAATTTCTCAGATTAAACGTTGCAATATCCAACTATTGTAAAGTCCTCAGGTATATCATATTTCTTATTTGGCTTACCTAACTGCCACGATAAATCAAATATTGTGCTGTCTATAATTACTTCAAAATAAAGCATTACTATACCAGCATCTATTTTTTCTTCATACTTATCAATATATGAATCTGATTGCAGAGCCAATACTAAAACATCATCATCAACTATAAATCTCCAAGGCTGTCTATTTCTAGATGATGGAGCCAGCCTTGCCATATTTAATCCATTAAATAAACCTCTGTTTATTAACTCATCCGCCTCTGCATTTTCTCCCCATTTTTTCATATATACAAAATCTCTTAGAGCACGTCTTGGGGAAGTATTATCTTCAACTATATCGACTTCAGCCCTTGAAGGATTATATTCTGATACATTTTCATATACGACTTTATTTTTATTATCGTCATATCCTAGTGATATAAAGCCTGTGAATTTCTTATCTGATTGAATATTTAATTTCCTTTTTAGCTTTTCTCCGTCTTTAAAGGTTATCCAACATGATCCTACACCTAATTCATGCGCCTTTAACATGATATTTTGGCCTACATATCCAGTATTTTCAATATAGTGCTCTTTATCCTCTGAAAGAATTATCAAATAATGAGGTGCTTTAATCATATATTCATTATAACCAGCATCATCTTTTGTTTTTTCATATACTTCTTCGTTGTTCTTTATTATTATGTCAATTTCAATATCCTTAATTAAATTTCTATCATTTTTATAGAACTTTTTTAATTCTTCGAGTATTTCTGAATTGACAGATGTTTCTTTGTAATTTCTTATTGATTTAATTTTTGGTATAATATTACGATAATCCATTTATTCCCTCCATTAATTTTAATCTTTCCCTATTTATACCCAATATTATGATATTTTAACAGAAAAATTTACTTATTATTAATGTAAATTGATTATACGTAATTTATATGATTAAAAAGCTATAACTATACCACCATCATCTGCATACACTGTACTTAAACCACCAGCTCTAAAAATTTTTATATCTTTAAAAGGATATTTCGCTTTTATTTCATCTCTTAATCGCTCAGCCTTTTCTAAACAATTCACGTGAGTTATAGCAAGAATTGTTTCTTCAAAATTAATGTTATATTCACCTATCATTTCGATCATTCTACTAAAAGCCTTCTTTTTACCTCTAACTTGTTCCTTTAATACAATTTTCCCTTGTCCATCTTCGCCCATTATAGGAACAATATGCAGTATATTTGCAAGAATTGCCTTAAAATTGGTTATCCTACCATTTTTAGCAAGATTATCAAGTGAATTTAAAACAAATAAGGTCCTAAGTTTAGATATATACTTATTAGTATTTTCAATTATATCTAAGGTGCTTAACTTTTCTTCTATTAATTGCTTAACCTTTAAAGCAATTAATGTTTCTCCTGCAGAAGCAGTTTTTGAATCAAAAACATGGATAAAACTTTCTGGAAACTTTTCTTTCATAATTTCAACAGCTAACATAGCACTATTATAAGAACCACTAAGTTGACTAGATATTGTAACTACAAAATTATTTTTATTTTCCTTAAATCTCTTAATAAAATCATCTGGAGAAGGGCAAGCAGTTTTAATATGATTATGACTGCTTTTCATTTTTGCTATTAAGTCAATAATATTTAAATCTTCATCAACAATCTCATCTTCATCTATTAATATTTTAAAAGGAACCCTTTGAGTGTTTTCAGTATCATCATTAAAATCAACACAACTATCTGTGATTAAATTATTATCCATATAACTCACTCCTAAACTTTTTCTATATTATAGCAAATATAAGTATTTTATACAAACAAAATTTATATTTTATCAAAATTTATCAGTTCTTCTTTTTTCTTTCTATTTAACTTTTTTATTTCTGATTCCCTTTTCATAGCATCTTGTTTATTGTTGAATTCTTCATAATATTTCAATACTACCGGAACTCTTCCTCTGGTATATTTAGCTCCCTTTTTTTCATTATGTGTCATTATTCTCTTATCTAAATCATTTGTATATCCAGTGTATAAAGAGCCATCACTACATTCTATAATATATGTATAAAACATTTTCGTCCCCTTTAATTGCTATTATACTATATATATTACCACATCTTTAATTATTATTTAAGAATTAATATTAATCTTCTATTTATTAATCCAAAAGTCATTTTCATTGTTATTGACATTAAATATATTCTATATTAAAATGTTTTTATTAATTATGGAGGAAGTTCTCATGAAAATCGGTATAATTGGAGCTATGGATGTAGAAATAGCTGAAATAAAAGATTCAATGAAAAATATTACTCAAGAAAAAATAAGCAGTGTTACATATTTTCAAGGAACAATTCACGACAAAGAAGTAATAGTTGCTAAGTGTGGCATTGGAAAAGTTCATGCAGCAGTTTGTGCTCAAACTATGATATTAAGATATTCCCCCAATGTTATTATAAACACTGGTGTTGCAGGTAGTTTAAATAATAAGTTGGACATTGGAGATTTAGTTATATCAGATTATGTTGTACAACATGATTTTGACACATCCGGAGTAGGAGATCCTATTGGTTTAATTTCAGGATTGAATTTGATAAAAATACCATGTAAGAAAAGTTTAGTTGAAAAGATAAAAGATGCTGCTAACAATATAGAAAATACAAATGTTTATGTTGGAACTATTGCGTCTGGAGATCAGTTTATATGTAATACAAAACAAAAAGATTATATAATAAATCATTTTGATGCCTTATGTGCAGAAATGGAAGGTGCAGCTATAGGTCATGTTTGTTATTTGAATAACATTGATTTTTGTATAGTGAGAGCAATGTCAGATAAGGCAGATGGTTCAGCTAATATGGATTTCCCAGTTTTTGTACAAAGAGCTGCTAAAAAATCAATAGAATTAATCGACAATTATTTGAAAATGATATAGTTTTTGCATTATATGCAAAACATGGGACGCATACACAATGCGTCCCCTACGGAACTAATATGTCTATAGCTTTTTGAATAGATGTTATTTCAGCTGGTGCATAGCCTCCTAAATCTCCATCAGTATCTATTGTTAATTTCTTGTCTGAATTTATTATTATATTCTTTCCCTGCAAGTAATGGACCTTTTGATGATTAATATGCTGTCCATTAAAAACTTTTGTAAGTATTTGAAGTAAGTCGGAATTATTTGTCTTCTCAAATACTACTAAATCCAAAAGTCCATCATCTATTTTTGCTTTAGGACATAAACTCTTAAAACCTCCTGCTCCAGATGTATTAACAATAAGAAATAATAAAGTATTAACATTTAACTCTTCACCATCTATTGTATACTTTATATTGTACGTTTTCTCTAATTGACCTGGAACATCAATTGCTGCCTGAAAATAATATGCATACTTTCCTAAAAGTGTTTTTGCTTCTATGGTAACATTATGAGGTATATTTGTAAAAGCTCCTCCCCCAGCTACGTTTAGAAAATAAGCTTCATTTATTTTACCTACATCTATTGATTTATAATTTCCTTTAATAATAAGATTAGCAAAATCAATGGGACTCTTAGGTATATTCAGCTGTTCTGCAAAATCATTTACAGTACCTGCTGGCATTATTGCTAATTTACTCTTACTACCACTTTTCATTATTCCGTTTACTACTTCTCGTGCAGTACCGTCTCCTCCGCAGGATATAATTAAGTCATAGCCATCATTGCACCCTCTAAACGCAGTAGTTTCTGCATCTCCTTTTTTCTTTGTGGCGAAAAATGTAAACTCTGTCTCTTCCTTTTCCAATACAATTCTCGATGCTTGAAATATTCTTTGTGCTGCTAATTCCTTGCCAGAAGAAGGATTGTATATTACTAGATATCTTTTCATTTATCCATCCTTATTAGAAACATAATTTCTGTATTTCTTTAAAACAATTACATACATATTAATATTATACCAAGTAAGGTTTATTTTATCAACTATAACACTAATTATAGCAATGGTGCCAACAATCTAGATATAGATTCTTTAAATCTTATAAATAATCCTCTTTCTAAATATAACTCCCTAGTAAGTTCTATAGAGTAATTCAGATCTTCCATAAATATGTTTGCCAACATAATTGAAATTTTTGTATCATAAATTATAGCATTGCCTTCAAAGTTAAGTTTGAAACTCCTAATATCAAAATTTGCTGTACCTACTGAAGATATTACTCCATCAACTACAATAGTTTTAGCATGTAAAAATCCATTTTCATAGGTATAAACTTTAACTCCATATGGCAGCAAATCTCCACAATACCAATATGATGCCCAATAGACAAAAGGATGATCTGGTTTACATGGTATCATTATGCGAACATCTACACCAGACATAGCAGCAATTTTTAATGCTTCAAATATACTGGAATCAGGTACAAAATATGGAGTTTGAATTAGAATATTTTTCTTTGCTGAATTTATCATTTTTACATAGTTACTTTTTATTACCTCATCTGTTTTATCTGGACCACTACTTACAATTTGAATTCCAACTTTTCCATTATTTCCGTTGTCAGGAAAATATCTAGGAAGATATAACATATCCTCATTTGTAGCATGACCCCAGTCTAGAAAAAAACGTGTTTGCAAATCTATTACTGCATCACCAGTAATTTTAATATGTGTATCTCTCCAATAACCTATTTCTTTATTTAATCCTACATATTCATCCCCTATATTAAATCCACCAATAAATCCTATTTTACCATCTATAACAACTATCTTTCTATGATTTCTAAAATTAATTTTAAAGTTGAAAAATGGTATGTTACTAGAAAAAAAAGCACCTACTTTAACTCCTGATATTTTAAGTCTATCAATTGTTGACTTTGGAATACTTCTGCCTCCTATTGAATCAAACAACAACTTAACTTCTATCCCTTCTTCTGCTTTTTTAGCAAGCAAATTCAACAATCTATTTCCCAAGTTGTCATTTTTTATAATATAATATTCAATATGAATATGATTTTGAGCTCTCTCGATACATTTAAACAACTCATAGAATTTTTCCTTGCCATCTATAAAAATTTCAACATCATTATTTTGAGTAAATGATGTTTCGTTTGCAAATAGATTCATTTTTAATATATCTATATACGATTCTACATTTTTATCATTAAGATGTAATTTGCCTGTGTTAAATAATTCTTGCTGTACTTTTAAATAATTACCAAAGGTCTTCTTATCCTTAATTTTCATTTTAAAAAGCTTTTTACGGCTGAAATTTTGTGCTAATAATAAATAAAATATAAAGCCAAAACCAGGAAATACGAAAAGAACTAAAACCCATGCTAATGTAGCAGTAGGATCCTTTCGTTCTAGAAAAATAATAATAAAAGCCATAATTATATTTATAAAATATATTATTGAAAATGATTCTATTAAACTTAGCATAACGTCCTCCAGTTGTTAATCGTTTCGTTACTTCATTATACTATTTATTACCATATTTTCTACGCTTAAACATTAATTGTATTTTAAATGTAATTATGTTAGTATAATTTCAAATATATAAGTAGGTAATTATCATGAATAAATTAAAATACTTAGTTTTAGTTGGAACATTTTTCACTTCATTATCATCTATTTTTATTCGAATATCCAATGCACCTTCCCTTGTTATATCTGCATATAGGATGCTTTTTACAATACTGATGCTTTTTATACCGTTTGTTTTAAAATATAGAATAGAATTGAAAAATATTAAAAGGCAAGATTTTATCTTATGTATTCTAAGCGGTATATTTCTTGCGTTACATTTTGCAACTTGGATTACTTCAATAAATATGACAACAATAGCTAATTCAACAATTCTTGTATCTTCCAGTCCTATTTTTGTTGCGCTTGCAAATTACGTAATTTTAAAGGAAAAATTTACTTCAAATATGTTCATCGGCATAGCAATGTCTTTATTAGGTACAACTATAATTACCCTAGGTACAGCAGGGGGTCTAAGTAGCAGCATGATGTTAGGAAATTTTCTTGCCTTTATGGGTGCAATTTTTGTAGCTGGATACTTGGTAATAGGAGGCATAGTTCGTAAGAATTTAAATGCTGGTACATATGTTTTTATAGTATATACAGCATCTACAATAGTATTGTTCTTAATATGTCTTTTAACTGATACACCTTTATACCCTTATTCACTAAAAGAATTTGTAATATTTATAGCTCTTGCATTTTCTTGCTCTATTCTTGGACATACTGTTTATAATTATCTTATGAAATATATATCTGCAACATTAATTTCAGTTTCAACTTTAACAGAACCAATATTTTCCAGTGCGCTCGCGTTAATAATATTTAAAGAAATTCCTTCAATGTCGACATTTATTGGAGGAACAATTATTATTTCCGGAGTTTTATATTATATAACATCACAAAATAAACCTCAATTATAAAAGGACAGATACATTGTCCTGCCCATCTATAGTAATAAATTATTTATTTTCTATTGCTGCCTTTATTAAATGTTTAAACAATGGATGACTTCTTGTAGGTCTTGACTTAAATTCTGGATGGAATTGGGCGCCTACAAACCATGGATGATCTTTTAATTCAACAATTTCTACAAGCTTGTTGTCAGGAGAAACCCCAGAAATTATAAGTCCATTATCTTCAAAAACTTGTCTAAACTCATTATTAAATTCATATCTATGTCTATGTCTTTCTGAAATTAAATCAGCACCGTCATAGGCTTCTTTAGCTTTTGTACCATCAATTAACTTACATGGATACCTGCCTAGTCTCATAGTTCCGCCTTTATTTTGTAAATCTTTTTGATCATTCATCAAATCTATTACTGGGTGTTCAGATTGTTCATTAAATTCAGAACTATTGGCATCACTATATTGAAGTACATTTCTAGCAAAATCTACAACAGCCATCTGCATACCTAAGCATATACCTAAAAAAGGTTTATTGTTATCTCTAGCATATTTAGCAGCTAGCACCTTTCCTTCAATTCCTCTATCTCCAAAACCACCTGGTACTAGTATTCCATTACAATCTTTTAAAAGTTCTTCATAATTTTCTTCAGATATATCTGCTGAATGTATCCAATTTATATTAACTTCAGCTGAATTATCAATCCCAGCATGTTTTAAAGCTTCTGCTACAGATAAGTAAGCGTCTTTAAGTTCAACGTATTTTCCTACCAAAGCTATATTTACATAATGTTGTGGATTTTTGGAACGTTTAACCATTTCCTTCCATTCTGTTAGATCAGGGTCTTTACAAACTATACCAAAATGATTACAAACAAGTCTAGCTAAACCTTCGTTCTCTAACAATAGGGGTATGTCATATAATGAATTTGCATCAGCATTTTGTATTACATTTTCTTTATCTACATTACAGAACAAAGCAATTTTAGACTTTAAATCCCATGTTATTTCTTTTTCAGATCTACAAACAAGTAAATCCGGCTGAATCCCTATACTTAAAAGCTCTTTAACACTATGTTGTGTAGGTTTTGTTTTAAGTTCTCCAGCTTTTGATAAATAAGGTAATAAAGTAACATGTATATACATTACATTTTCTCTTCCTACTTCGTAACGAATTTGTCTAATAGCTTCTAAGAAAGGTAAACTTTCGATATCACCTACAGTACCACCAATTTCTGTTATTACTACATCAACGTCCTTAACTGTAGCAACCCTTTTTAGCATCTTTTTAATTTCATTTGTTACATGAGGTATTACCTGTACTGTTCCTCCTAAATAATCACCTTTTCTTTCCTTATTTAAAACAGACCAATATATTTTTCCAGATGTTATACTGCTATATTTAGTCAAATCTATATCAACTATTCTTTCATAGTGTCCTAAGTCTAAATCTGTTTCAGCACCATCGTCTGTAACATAAACTTCTCCATGTTGATATGGACTCATCGTGCCAGGGTCAACATTTAAATATGGATCAAATTTTTGAAGTGTTACATTTAAACCCCTTGCTTTAAGCAATCTTCCCAAAGAAGCTGCTGTTATTCCCTTTCCTAATGAAGAAACGACTCCTCCTGTAATAAAAATGTATTTTGGCATTTTATCCTCCTATAATTCCTATTATTTCTGTTTTTTCTTTGTTTAATCATCTTCTAATAAAATAAATCACTACTTGCTACCAAAATAAAAAATTCCCCATATATAAAATATCTAATAACATAAAAAACAGAGACAAAAAGGGGTTTTTTTTTTTAGTCTCTATTAAATCTATTCCGATATATATTTTGCTGTTCCAAAAAAAATATTTTAAAGGTTTTTTCAGAATAGCATTAATTTATTAAATTATATTTCGTAAAAAGAATGTAAGATATTCACGAATCAATTTTATATGAAAATTGCTAAAAGGTCAATTACTTTTTTATTTTTTTTCATTATGATTGTACTATTGAAAAATAAAGTGCATATACATTTATAAGAGAATTCTGTTTAGCTACAGGGAATTGATGTAGGCCTTGCTAGTCTACAGTCAGGCAATAAATAAAATCAGCATTAATAAAGGAGGATTTGATTTGTTTAAATTATTAAGCGATACTTTTATAATTAATGAAATTGTTGATTCAAATTCGTCTGAAGCTTTATTAGAAAATGAAATAAATATTTCTGATAATCTACCAGATATAGAAAAAATAGTTTCAACAGAAGGTAAAATTAATATTAACAGTGTGACAGTTACCACTGATAATTTAACTGTTAGTGGAGATTTACTTTATAATATTATTTACCGTTCTAATGATGAAGAAACATCAGTATGCTCAACTTCTGGTAAGCTTCCCTTTACAGAAGAAATAACTGTGCCAGGAGCTACTGACAATATGGAAGGTCAAGTTTATACATATATTGATTATATCGACTCAGAACTAATATCAGAAAGAAATTTTTTAATAAAGGCAGTTGTAATTCTCGATACAGATGTAATAAACAAACATCCTGTTGATTATATTTCAAGTTTAGAATCTGATGGTAGTTTTCAAGCAAAAACAAAAAATATTAAATATACAGATACTGTTATTCAATCTTCAGAAGAAATTAATGTAAATGATGCAGTTGAATTAAGTAAAGGCTCTAACGAAATTTCTAGTATCCTTAAGGCAGATGCAGAAGTTTATATAACTAATGCAGATGTTATGAATGAAAGGATGATTGTAGAAGGAATATGTAAAGTTGATTTCCTTTTCACTGAAGATAATAACTTAAGTTCTACAGGATATGTTTCAGAGGAATTTCCATTTACACACTACATTGAAATCAAAGATTCAAACGAAGATATGTTAAGAGACATAAAAGTATCATTAAATGAATTAACATATGATGTGTCAGAAAACTATGACAATGAGAAAAAAATTATTGAATTTAACGCAAACTTTACTGTAGAAGCAAAACTCTATGATACAATTGAGAAAAATATAATCATGGATTGCTACTCGACAGAATCTCAAATAGAATTAAATTCTCAAAAAGTTAATTTATCTTCTATTAAAGATATTAAAGAAACTGACATTAAATATGATAATAACTTCGATGTAGTGTCAGGTACAATTAAAGATATTTACACAGTAAATATTAGTCCTAAAATATCTGAAAAAAGAATATTTGATGACAAATATATAGTTGATGGTTTCCTAGATGTAAATTTATTATATTTAAATGGAGATGTAAATAAAATTGATAGTGCTTATGCATCATTGCCATTTACTGCTTCAATTGACTTAGATAATGACGAAGCAAAAAGCGACATACTCTCTGATGTAAAAATAAATAAATGTAATGCTTATAGAAAGGGCAATAATTCAGTAATAGTAAACTGTGAAATTAATATTGACATGAAATTTAAAGATACTGATGAATTGACAGTAATCAGTAACATTACTGAAACAGGACCACTTGACTACAACAAAATGCCTAGTTTAATATTCAGAGTAGTTCAACCAGGAGAAACAATTTGGGATATAGCTAAAAATTACAATGTATCAATTAATTATTTAAATGAAATAAATGAAATTTCTCCTGAAGATGAATTAACACCTGGTACTAAAATTATAATTGCTAGAAAAGTATAACCGACATTACATATACAATAACTTATTAACTAATATAAAATAACAAGAAAGTGCGCAGCATGCGCACTTTCTTCAAATTAATGATAAAATTAATTTTATATTTTTGTCATTAAAATTATTTCTGTATATTTCCAAATTTCGTATACTGTTCAATCCATGCAAGTTCTACTGTTCCAATTGGACCATTTCTCTGTTTAGTAAGTATAACTTCAGTAATTCCTCTTTTCTCAGTATCATCTGGATGATAATATTCATCTCTATAAAGCATCATAACTACGTCGGCATCCTGCTCTATAGCCCCAGACTCTCTCAAGTCAGACATTATAGGCCTGTGGTCAGTTCTCTGTTCTGGTGCACGGGATAACTGAGATAAGGCCAATACAGGGCAATCCAGCTCTCTTGCCAATGCCTTTAATCCCCTTGAAATATTAGAAATTTCCTGTTGTCTACTATCTGTTTTTCTACCGTCAGTCATTAATTGAAGATAATCGACAACAATTAAATCTAAACCACTTTCAATTTTTAAACGCCTACACTTAGACATCATTTCAAACATAGAAATAGATGGAGTGTCATCAATGAACACCTTATAATTTGAGACAGTACTCATTACTGATATAAGCCTTGTCCAATCTTCATCTTCTAAATTGCCTGTCCTAAGTTTATTGCTTTCAACCATACTTTCCATACTAAGGATTCTTTGTACATATTGCTCCTTTGACATTTCAAGGCTAAAAAGAGCTACAGAAGCCCCAGATTTTACAGCATTCATCGTAAGGTTTAAGGCTAATGCAGTTTTACCCATAGAAGGTCTTGCTGCCAATAGAATTAAATCTGACCTTTGTAGGCCGGATGTCATTCTGTCAAGGTCATCATATCCTGTAGTTATACCAGTCAAACTTCCTTTATGCATTGCTCTTTCTTCAAGTTGATTAAATACACTTAATAGAACATCTTTTATTTCAACAAAGGTATTAATACTTCTATTTTGAGATATAGAAAAAATCCTTGATTCAGCTAATTCAATAATCTTTTGAATATCCTCATTTTCTTTATATCCCTTATCAATTATTTCATTCGAAGCACTTATAAGTTTTCTCAAAGTTGATTTTTCTCTTATTATATTACAATATGCCTCAACATTTTTTGAAGTAATAATATTTTCTGTAAGTTTTGCTAAATACTCAAAACCACCAATATAATCAACTTTTTCTCTTTTCTTCAGTTCTTCTGTAACAGTAAGAACATCAACAGGAATATTTTGTATGTGAACCTGCTTTATACTTTCAAAGATCTCTCTATTTGCCTCAAAATATAAATCTTCAGTATTTAAAAGATTTATTATTTTTTCTACTGCAACATGATCTATTAATGCTGAACCCAACACAGTTTGTTCAGCTTCTAAATTATGTGGAGGAACTTTACCTAAATTTATTAAATCAGACATTTTAACCTCTTAATTTTCTGTAACAATAACATTTATCTTAGCTGTTACCTGTGGATGAAGCTTAACTTTAACAGAGTAGTTACCGACTGACTTTATCGGTTCTTCTAGTTCAAATTTTCTTTTATCTATAGTTATTCCATTTTCTACTTCTAATTGTTCAGCTATTTCTTTAGTAGTAATGGAGCCAAATAGTTTTCCATTTTCTCCAACCTTAGATTTTATTACCATAGAAACTTTCATAAGACTTTCTTCTAGTTTTTTAGCTTCTTCATATATTTCTCTTTCTTTTTCTTCTTGTTTTTTCTTAACATTTTCTAAGTTTTTTAAATTTGCTTGTGTTGCTTCTATAGCTAAATTCTTAGGAAATAAGAAATTTCTTGCATATCCATCTTTTGCATTTATTATCTTTCCTTTTTTGCCTACATTTTTCACGTCTTCTAATAATATTACTTTCATTTATTAACACTCTCCTCTTTATAATAACTTATTGCTTCATACAGTTTAGCTTTCGCCTCTTCCATATCAGTTGTTTGAATTTGCGCTCCTGCCATATTTAAATGTCCACCTCCGCCTAGGTATTCCATAATTACTTGAACATTAACATTTCCTATAGAGCGACCACTAATATTAATATAATCTTCATTTCTCACTAATACAAAACTTGCTACAACGTCTTTAATTGTTAAAAGTTCATCAGCACTTTGTGCTGCAATTACATTTGAATCATCTGCAATTTCATCTATATATGATATTGCTATATCACCATACTTTATTTCTGATTTATCTATTATTTCTGTTTTCTTTTTCATTGCATCAAGACTATCATTAAAGAGCTGTTTAACATCTACTGTATCAGCTCCATTTCTTCTTAAAAATGATGCAGCTTCAAAAGTTCTAACACCAGTTTTAAAAGTAAAAGAATTTGTATCAACAACTATACCAGCCATTAAAGCATCTGCTTCAAATTTAGTCAATTTAATATGATCATCCATATACTGTATTATCTCGGATACTAATTCACATGTTGAAGAAGCATAAGGCTCAATATAGTCAAGCAACGTATTCTCTATATATTCTTCACTTCTCCTGTGATGGTCAATGAGTACAATTTTTTCCACATTTGTCAATAGTTCCGGTGCCTCTGTATAGCTTCCTCTATGTGTGTCTAAAACAACACATAGAGTATTTTGTTCTACGAGACTTAACGCTGTTTCTGTATCTATTATTGACTCTAAATAATGACTATCTTCAACTTTAATTCTTTCATACATATTTTTCAAAGCATAATTCACATTATTTAAAACTATATAAGATTTCTTTCCTCTGCTTCTGGCAATACTATACAATCCTATTGATGCACCTAAACTGTCCATATCTCCAACTCTATGACCCATAATAATTACGTTAGAACTTTGGTCTATAATTTGTCTTAATGCATAGGATATTATTCTAGCTTTTACCTTTGTACGCTTTTCAACTGCCTTGCTTTTACCGCCATAGAATTTAACTGAATTAATTCTTTTTACAACAGCTTGATCTCCACCTCTACCTAAAGAAACATCTAATGCACCTTTGGCATATTCAACTAATTGTGCTAAAGTTTTAGAATAAGCTCCAACACCTATACTTAATGTAAAATAATAATCAGCATCGTTCTTTAATCCCTTAACATCCTCCAGCATAGAGAATTTTTTTGATTCAAGAGCATCAAGATATTTATTTTCTATCATCATAAAAAATCTATACGTATCATATTTTAATACAAAACCATTCATTTCAGAAGCATACTTATTAAGTATTTTTTCAACCTCTGCTGTCATTGCAGATTTTTCACCTTTGTCCATCTTTTCAGATATTTCATCGTAATTATCGATTTGAATCAACATAGCTATTGGACGTTCATCGTTATATTTATTTTTAAGTATCGTATAAGCAGTATTTTCTATCCAATATAATACATAAGAATTACCTTCTCCAAACTTACCTTCTTCAAGTTCATAGAACATAATATTGAAATTTCTACCAACTTCAGGTAACTCAATATTATTAATTATCCCATCTTGTTTTCCTTCTAAATAATCAATAGGAAAATCTGAAAAAAAACCTGTAATATTTTCAAGATTCTCTATATTTTCACCAACTAATTCATTAAATTTTGAATTAATCCAAAAAAGTTTACCTTGGTTGCCAATTACACAAATAGGTGTAGGGAAATTATAAAATGAGTTAACTGATAGATTTTCAATATTTTTAGTGTAATTTATTATATACTTTTTAAAATCTTTTTCATTTGTTATTTGTCTCTTTAAAGTTATTGCTGTAATTATAATTAATATTAGTCCAAAAATCCCAGCATAATAATACATCCTCTCAATAATAAAAATTGCAATAATTACAATAGTTAATATAAAGTAGATAAAACTATTTTCCTCTAGAAATTTTGGAGTTTTTTTATTGTCATCCATATTAATTCCTCCAATACAAATATTTATATTGCATTATGTTTAATCTTTCTTAAGTCTAGTACTAAATCCAGAACACCAGTTAAGACAAGAATTTGTCCAAACATAGCCCCTAATAATACAAGTATTAAAATAATTGTAATAAGTACTTTATTTAAATTCCACTTTATTAAAAAGAATTTTAAAACTGCAAAACCTTGTACAAACATAGCCATATATGCAATAAAAAATATATTTGATTGAATTATTCTTACATTAATATTGAATACACTCATCAAATAAGATAGTAACAATAACACAGCCATTGCTATCATAAAATTTCTTGGAAAAGAAAAATGACTTATACCCGTATGTTGTCTAATATCTATAGAAAACCTCTTTGCAAACTTACTTGCTACAATGTAATTAACATATGACATAGCAACTGATGAAACTATTAAAATTGCAGGAAATAAATTATTAATAATATATGACATAGTTATAGCCATATTATCCAATTCTTCAGCAATACCACTTATACTTTCATTATCTATATTTCCAGCAGTACCAATAAGCATATCCTTAGTCATATTGATGCTTTCTTCATACATTAACTCTAACTGCTGAACAAAACTTATTCCTAGAATTGCCTGCATCAGTAATACAAATATAACAAATGAAATCATAAATGCTGCTGATCCATACAAAATTGTTTTATTTGGTTCTTCATTTTTACAAGTACCATATGCAAGAGCTATCGACATGGGAGAATATAAAATTAAAAATGTAATCCCATTTTGTAAACCTAACAGCATGCTAATCAAAATACCTGCTGCAATTAAAGATAGACTGGCATACCTCAATCCCTTCCTCTTAGCTAAAAAAATAGCTGGTGTAGGATAAAAAAATAACACAAAGGAAAAGAAAGATGATATATATGCTACTATAACTAGTATTCCTGTTATCATTGCAGCCTCAGTAATACTAGAAGTTTTCAAGTTTCTATTCATATTTCCCTCTATTCAAATATACTTTAATTATAATATTTTACCCTAAATTCTTTATAAAGTCAAAATTAATTTTCCTTTACACTTCTTTATCTTTTCATTATACTAATGATAACAATATATTGAAAGAGGTGGCTATATGAAGAGAAAAATTTGTTTAATACTGGCTATTATTATGATACTATCTACACTAACATCTTACGCCTTTGCTAGAGAATTAGACGAAGAAAAATTTGAATCAGATGTCGAATTTATGCAAGATGTAATTAAATTTGTCCTACAAGATTATCAGTATGAAGTAGATCAAGACGATATTATCAATGGACTTTACGTTGGTTTTTTTAATGTTTTAGATGAATATAGCGTATATTATACTCCAGAAGAATATCAATCATTGATTGATAACACTGCTGGTGAATTTACTGGAATTGGAGTTCAAATTATTGATTCTGAAGGACAAGTTACTGTGTTAACTCCATTAGCAGATTCTCCAGCAATTAAAGCAGGTATTGAGCCAGGAGATATTATAAAATATGTTGATGGGTTAGATATTACAGGAATGACAATTGGAGAAGCATCAGCTATCATTAAGGGTCCTGAAGGCACTACAGTAAAAATTGGCGTTATTCGTGACGGAAAAAATTTAAATTTTGATGTAATTCGAAACAAAATCGTTACTAGTACTGTAGAAGGAAAAATCTTAGAGAATAATATCGGTTATCTTAAAATTACTGAATTTGCTAATAATACAGTTGAACTTGCAAAAAAAGAACTTGATGTTTTTGATGAAAGCAATATAAAAGATATTGTAATAGATTTAAGAAACAATGGTGGCGGTACTTTAAAAGCAGCAATTGATATGTTGAATTTATTCGTTACTGAAGGACCAGTGGTATATGTTGATTATGCAACAGGAGAAGAATATGTTTATTCAAGTAATCTAAAACAACAAAAATATGATATAGCAGTTTTAATAAATGGCGGAAGCGCCAGTGCAACAGAAATTTTTGCTGGTGCTGTTAAATATAAGAATGAAGGAGTAATAGTAGGGACTAAATCCTTTGGCAAAGGAATAGTTCAATCTCTGTATCGTTTGAAAAATGGTTCAGGTGTTAAATTTACTACTGCAGAATATTTTTCAATTGATAAAACTCCCGTTCATAAAATAGGAATCACACCACATATTGTAGTAGAAAATCCAAAAATAGATACATCAAAATATCCTGAATTCAGCAAAGAGCAAAAACCAAACTTAGGTGATGTAAGCCTTGATGTGCTTTCTGCTGAAATGATATTACAGACTTTAGGTTACGACGTAAATGAACCTGATGGTGTTTATGACAATACATCATTTGAACAAGTGAAAAACTTCCAAGATGATAATAATTTAAGTGCTTACGGTACAATTGATATAGCTACACAAAACAAATTATATTCAGAATTATTAGAATATGCTAACAGTAGCATGGAAGATATACAGCTTGAAAAAGCAATTGAACAACTATTAAACAATTAAAAATAAGTATAGATATGTTAATCAGTATACATAATTCGTTAGTTGTATTTTATATAAATACAATTGCAAAAATACAGAAAAAATTTTTAAAAAAACTGTTGACAAAGAATTTTTCTGGTGTTACAATTCATAAAAATTAAAAAATAAAAGCTGTGAAGGAGAAAAAACTTTTCACAATGGCACGTCACAGAGAGTCGGTCTTAGCTGAAAGCCGATACTGTCATGAAAACACACTCGCTCCCGAGCTGATTTTCTGAAATTAGTAGGAAAATACGTCGCCTCGTTAAAGGCTAAGGATTTGTTAGAATCTGATTTTGAGTGGTTTTCTTTTTTTAGTATTTAATTTTATATTAAACTAGAAAACAATTTGGGTGGTACCGCGGAATTATATCCGTCCCTGAGAGTATTAATACTTTCATGGACGGATTTTTTATTTTACTCTGTTTCGTCGACAAATCAGAGATTTTATGAAGAATTAAGGAGATTAACATGGATAAAATTATAAAAATTTTTGACACAACTTTAAGAGATGGTGAACAGTCACCTGGCTGTAGTATGAATTTAAAAGAAAAAATTGAAATATCACAACAATTAGAAAGATTGAATGTAGATATTATTGAAGCCGGATTTGCAGCTGCATCACCTGGAGATTTAAACTCCATACAAGAAATTTCAAAAAATATAAATAACTGCATAATAACAAGTTTGGCTAGAGCACATAAAGATGATATCGACAAGGCAATTGAAAGTTTAAAATATGCAAAGCATCCTCGTATTCATGTTTTTTTAGCAACATCACCAATACACATGAAACACAAATTAAGAATGAACCCTGACGAAGTTGTTGAAAAGGTTGAAAGTATGGTTGCTTATGCTAAATTAAAATGTAATGATATTGAATTTTCTGCAGAAGATGCTACTAGAAGCGATATAGATTTTCTTGCTAAAGTATTTAATAAGGCTATAAAAGCTGGCGCAACTACAATTAATATTCCAGATACCGTCGGTTATACAACGCCTGACGAATATTATAACTTTATCACAGATATTATAAATAGATGCCCTGCATTAAAAACAGTAGACATATCTGTTCATTGTCATAATGATTTAGGTCTTGGTGTTGCAAACTCTATTGCTGCAATAAAGGCTGGAGCTACTCAAATTGAATGTACTATTAATGGAATTGGAGAAAGGGCTGGAAATGCAGCTTTAGAAGAAATTGTAATGGCTCTTAAAACTAGAAAAGACCTTTACAACGCTGATACTAGAATAGATACTAAGCAAATAACTAAAAGCAGCAATCTATTAACTAGAATTACAGGAATAAAGGTACAGCCTAACAAGGCAATAGTAGGAGCAAATGCCTTTGCTCACGAATCTGGCATTCACCAGCATGGAGTTCTTAACAACAAAAAAACTTACGAAATATTAACTCCTGAATCAATAGGACTTGATACAAATAAGTTAGTTCTTGGCAAACACTCAGGTAGACATGCTTTTAATGACAAATTAATACAACTTGGATACAGCTTATCAAAAAAAGAATTAGATGAAGCATTTAAAAGATTCAAAAATCTTGCAGATAAAAAGAAAGATGTATATGACAAAGATATTGACGCTTTAGTTTCTAGGCAAAAAATTGAGGTTCCAAAAGCTTTTGAACTTGAAAAATATGTAATTAACAGTGGTAATGTTATAACTTCAACTGCTACAGTTGCTATCAAAAAAGACAATACCATAATAGAGGAAGTTGCTGTAGGAGAAGGACCAATTTATGCTTCCTTTAAAGCAATTGAAAAAGTATATGGGAAAAAATTAGAATTAGATGACTTTTCATTAAATTCGATAACTGAAGGTGAAGATGCATTAGGCGATGCCGTCGTAAGGCTAAAAGAAAATGGACAAACATATGTAGGCAGAGGTTTAAGTACAGATATTATTGAAGCAAGTATAAAGGCATATATTAACGCTTTAAATAAAATTAAATATACAAATCAAAATAATTAATAACAAGGAGGAACACAATGGGCATGACAATGACACAAAAAATCTTAGCATCCCATGCTGGGATAAATGAAGTTAAAGCAGGACAATTTATTGAAATTAATTTAGACTTAGTTCTTGGAAATGATATTACAACACCAGTAGCAATTAAAGAATTTGAGAAAATGGGTGCTAAAAAAGTTTATGATAAAGATAAAGTTGTTGTTGTTTTAGATCACTTCGTACCTAATAAAGATATAAAATCAGCAGAACAATGTAAAACATCAAGATGTTTTTGTAAAAATCAAGAAATATCAAATTTCTTTGATGTTGGACAAATGGGCATTGAACATGCTCTATTACCAGAAAAAGGATTGGTCGTTTCAGGAAACACCGTAATAGGAGCTGACTCCCACACTTGTACTTACGGTGCCTTAGGTGCATTTTCTACAGGAGTAGGAAGCACTGACATGGCTGCAGGAATGGCAACAGGTCAAATGTGGCTAAAAGTTCCTTCTGCTATAAAAATAAATTTAACAGGTAAACCAAATAAATATGTTTGTGGAAAAGACATTATTCTATATCTAATAGGCAAAATTGGTGTTGATGGAGCATTATATAAATCATTAGAATTTACAGGTGAAGGAATTAAAGAACTTACTATGGATGATAGATTTACTATTTCAAATATGGCAATAGAAGCTGGTGGAAAAAACGGAATTTTTCCTGTTGATGATAAAACTATAAAATACATGAAGGAACATTCAACAAAACCTTATACAATTTATGAGGCAGATGAAGATGCGGAGTATGAACAAGTAATTGATATAGATTTAAACACTTTAAAATCAATTGTTGCATTCCCTCATTTGCCTGAAAATACTAGAATAATAAATGAAGTAGGTGAAGTTAAAATCCACCAATCTGTAATTGGTTCTTGTACAAATGGAAGAATTGAAGATATGAGAATGGCAGCACAAATATTAAAAGGTCATAAAGTTCATCCTGATGTACGAACAATAATCATTCCAGCTACACAAGCAATTTACAAACAATGTATAACAGAAGGCTTAGCTGAAATATTTATAGATTCAGGAGCAATTATAAGTACTCCAACTTGCGGACCTTGTCTTGGAGGATATATGGGAATACTAGCCGATGGTGAGCGTGCAATAACTACTACAAACAGAAATTTCGTAGGTCGCATGGGGCATGTTGGCTCCGAAGTATATCTAGCAAGCCCTGCTGTAGCAGCAGCTTCTGCAATAGTTGGCAAAATTGCTGATCCTAATGAAATATAAATATTAAACTATTTGGAGGTCATATAAATGAATGTAAAAGGTAAAGTATATAAATATGGAAATGATATAGATACAGATGTAATAATACCAGCAAGATATTTAAACACAATAGATCCAACATCGCTGGCTAGTCATTGCATGGAGGATATTGATAAAGGTTTTGCAACAAATGTAAAAGATGGGGATATTATTGTAGCTTTAAAAAACTTTGGTTGTGGCTCTTCAAGAGAACATGCTCCGATAGCAATTAAGGCAGCTGGAGTATCATGTGTAATAGCAAAAAGCTATAGTAGGATTTTTTATAGGAATTCTTTTAACATAGGTCTTCCCATACTTGAATGTGATGAAGCTGCAGAAAAAATCCAAGATGAAGATATAGTTTCTGTAGACTTTAAAAGTGGCAAAATTACTAACCATACAAAAAACGAAATATATAATGCTGAACCATTTCCCCAGTTTATACAACAAATTATTGATAATGGTGGATTAGTAGGATACGTACATAAAAAACTATCAAACTAATCGTCGTAGGGGACGCATTGTATGCGTCCCGTTCATTTAAAATAAACAATCAGGAGTATAATTATGATATATAAAATAGCAGTAATTAAAGGTGACGGTATTGGTCCAGAAATAGTTGAAGAGGCCATAAAAATTTTGAATAAAATAGGTGATAAATACAATCACAACTTTGATTTCAATGAAGTATTAGCAGGTGGTATAGCAATAGACAAAGTAGGAAAAAACCTCCCTAATGAAACCTTGGAAATATGTAGAAATAGTGACGCTGTAATTCTTGGGGCTGTAGGAGGACCTAAGTGGGACAGTCTTCCAGGTAATGAACGTCCAGAAAAAGCTCTACTTGAATTAAGAAAAAAATTAAATTTATATTCTAATATTCGTCCTGCAGTTATGTTTGACGTTTTAAAAGAATCTTGTCCTTTAAAACCTGAAATAATAAAAGGGGGTATGGATATAGTCATAGTTAGAGAACTTACAAGTGGAATTTATTTTGGTGAAAAATATTCAAAAGGTGATTATGCTTGTGACTCTATGGAATATTCAAAGTATGAAATAGAAAGAATAGCACACCAGGCATTTAAAATTGCTCAAACAAGAAATAAACAAGTTACAAGTGTTGACAAATCAAATGTTTTAGAAACATCAAGACTATGGAGAAAAACTGTAAATGAAATAGCAAAAAAGTATCCTGACATAACACTTAACCACATGTATGTTGATAATGCTGCAATGCAGTTAGTAAAAAATCCAAAACAATTTGATGTAATTGTAACTGAAAACATGTTTGGAGATATACTTTCAGATGAAGCAAGTATGATTACAGGATCTATTGGAATGCTCCCTTCAGCATCTTTAGGGGACAATAATTTTGGAATGTATGAACCTGTACATGGTTCAGCCCCTGATATAGCAGGTTCTAACAAAGCAAATCCAATTGCAACAATATTATCAATTTCAATGATGTTAAAATACTCTTTTGATCTTCAAAAAGAATCTGATAACATCGAACATGCCGTTAAGAAAGCATTAAAGGATGGTTTCAGAACACCTGATATCGGTAAAATAGGCGAAAAAATTATTACCACACAAGAAATGGGTAATATTATAGTTGAAAATATCTAATTTCAAAAAAATTCATTAAATCTATTCTGAATTCAGTGAAGAATTTCTTAAATTCAAGAAATAATTCTTCACTAAATTCAGAATAACAAAAAATACTCTACAACATTTTATGTTCTGCTCAGAGATGCTTGATCACATAAATATTCTCCTATATTATTATTCATATTAAAAGCAGTTAATATACCTTCGCTTATAACTTCAGCCATTTCATAAATTAAAGAAAGTCTAGTATCTTGAACTAAATCATTAAACTCCTTCTCACTAGAATCAACTATTCCAATTATTGACACATCCCCAATTTCAGGCAGATATTTCCCAATTCCTTTACCAGGATTAATAGGACCATGCCTTACCTCTATTATACCCTGCTTTTTCTTATTACTTAAACATGCGTCAATAGCTAATACATTATTATATTTCTTATTTTTAATTGTCTTTATATTTTCATTTAAATTTAAAGCATGGACAGGCTTATCTAAAGTTCCAAATACGTCTACAGATATATTTTTTTTAACTAACATTGTTCCGATTAAAGGTCCTAAACTATCAATAATACATTTATCAGTACCTATACATATAATCGCCGTATGTTGATTTAAATACTCTGATAAATAATGACCTATTTTAATATTTGCGAAATTGTTTTTATAATGAACTTCTATTGGATTCAAAGGAAACACCCCCTCGTATTTAGTATATACGGGAGGGGGTGCTTTTATGCTATCATTCTTCTATTTTAACTTCATAAGTAATTGGTACTACTTTCTCTAGCATAGCAGCTACACCACAATATTTTTCCATTGAAAGCTTTACAATTTTCTCTAATTCATTAAAAGATAAATTTTTACCCTTAAATTTATATAATATTTTTATATAATTATATATTTTAGGATCCTCATCTCTTGTTTCAGATTCAATATAAACATTCAAATCATCGACATTAATTTTATTTTCTTCTATCATAGACATTATATCAATACCTGAACAACCTACTAGCCCAGCCAATAGCAAGGCCTTAGGACTTGGTCCTAAATTATTACCACCATTTTCAACTGTAGTATCAGTTGTTACCTTATGGCCATTAATATCCATTTCAAAAGCCATGTTTCCTATTAATTTAGCATTTATCTGTGTTTTTAACACTGTTTGAATCCTCCTGTAGTCATTTAATCTATTTCATTATTTTCATAATAACATATATAATCTCTATAACTATATAAAATCTTCTTCTAAATTTAATTCTTCATAGCTAGTATAATTACTTTCTAAAACATTTCTTCTTAAAACTAAGTACAATTGGGCATTAGTAGCATGAATATATGGATTAACAAATAAAACACCAATACCAAAGGCAAGTAATCCTAGTAAAATCCATCCAATAAAAGATAACTGCAAACAAAATAATTCAAATTTATTACCCATCATCATTTCATTACTTAGTTCGATAGCCCTTTTAGCACCAATATTAGGATTATCGGATAAAATATAAGGAACCATATAATAAGCATACACTTTTACAATAGAAGGTATTATTAACACAAGGGAAAATAACAATAATATAAATTTTCGACTAAAAATTGCTATAACTATAGCTGCAATATATAATAATGACCAAAGAAATATATAAAATGCCCTAAGAAACATAGCAGATACAATACCTTTAAAATTTTGGCCATCAAAAGCAAAGCCAATACATCCATCAGTGTTTTTGTATTGAGCGCTACGAACAAAATATTTCATTCCACCAACCTCTAGTGAATACCCAATAAGCAAACGAAATGCGAAAATTAATAAAGCTATAGTTATAAATATGCCAATAGCATTAGGATTAAAATTAATAAACCCTTCGATATCTTCTTTGTGAAAATTATACCCTGAATTACCTCCGCCGTTTCCACCTCCAGCAATTAAAATAACGATACTTATAAAAAATGACTTCCAATAATTCCCCTTTAAAGCGCTCTTCGCTAATGATTTTAGCTCAGGTCTAGTCCACATTTAATAATATCCCCCTATATATTAGTTGTCGTATAATCAATCCTTATTCCATATCTCCACAAATATGTAAAGGTATTTTTCACCTTATATATTATATCATATAATTATATTCAACTCTACCATTAATTTCACACAACTCAAGATAACATATATATATTATTCAATACTCAGAATTTCTATAACCATGTTTTTCTATTGTTTTTACCTTATACTTAATGTATAATTTTATTATTAGATTAGATTAAAGTAAGTTTAAAAGAAATAATCTCTTAGGAGAGGTGAACTTATGAAAACGAAAATAGGTATATTAATAACTGCAATGATAGGTTTTGTATTAGGTTTCTTTGGTGTTATAGTATCAATATTTGCAGACGGGGACATATTTGAAAAACTAAATACAGCCTTTGTAATATTATTAATTTATGGTGCCTTAAGCTGTATATTAGGTTTATTATATAAAAGCACTTATAAGAAATTTGTAATTACTCTATCATTACCTGGAATTGTATTTTTAATAATTTACTTGTTTAGCGAATTCAATATTATGTATATCGGTTATATGTTCTTAATTCTAACGACATCCTTTGTTGGAGGAAGTATCGGGAAAAAAATACATAACTAAATGTGATTTTTGTAAATCTGAATGCCTTTATGACATTCAGATTTATTTAAAATACCCTGCATTTTTTTAGAAAAGTATCAATGTTTTGTTTTTCCTTTTCTTTATTTACATTTGTCCTTCCCAATCTATCACAATAACCTAGAAGAGCAACTTCTTTATAATCTGTTTCTTCCTTCATTGTTTTTATATCTGCAAATGGTAATTCTTTCACTACATGAAGAATTTGCATATGCCATCTTACTAAAGAAGCTACTTTATTAATAAACTGTTCGTCTGTTACAAATTCTCTTAGAAATTCCATTGCTAATACAGCTCCCACCTTATCGTGGTCATATGAAGTAATCTTACCTTTTCTAATTTTAGTTGTATCCGGTTTTCCTATATCATGTAATAAGGCAGCCCACATAAATATTTTTTCATTTTTGCTTTTAATCTTTTCTTTTGCTGCATAATCAATAACTAACATCGTATGATTCCAAGCATTACCTTCAGGATGGTGTACAGGTGACTGATCAGCATTTTTCAAATTATATAACATATGAAAAGGAAGTTTCTTTAATATAGAAGTGTTTAAAATGCTATTGAAATATTCAGATGGTTTTTCATCCAGCAATAAATGATTATTCATTTCATAAAACAAATATTCCTTAGTTTCATCATCAGTTAAATTATAATTTAATTTTCTTTGTTTAAGATGCACTAATTTCCTCCGTCATATATTTTTTAAAATATTTTAATATAATTCTATCATACCACACCAATTTTAAATTATCCTTTAACAATATGGTAACATTTTTAGTAAATTAATAAAAAAACTATAAACTGTAAAATAATAGTTTATAGTTTTTTCAAATTCTGAAGATTAAAAATAACTTTACTCTATATTGTTTTTGTACTTTTTAAATTCCATATATCTTTTTTGGCTTTCATCGTAAATTTTTTGTTCTTCTTCATTAGTAATTTCTAAAGATGGAACAACTCTTGGTTTTCCATCTGAATCTAATGCAACAAATGTAAAATAACCAGTTAAGGCTACTTTAGGCTCTTCGTCTTTAAATACATCTTCTACTAAAACCGTAACTGAAACTTCCATTGAACTTCTACCAACAAATGTCATCTTGCTTTTGCAATTAACAAAATTACCTATATGAATCGGATAATGAAATTCCACCCTGTCAACTCTTGCAGTTACTACATTAGAACCTGCATGTCTTGAAGCAACTATCCCCGCTGAATTATCCATTAACTTCAAAACTTCTCCACCATGTATATTACCTGCTATATTTGCTTGTTCTGGCTGCATTAAACAACCTACTTCTACTTTTGTTTGTTCTACTGTTTTAGAATCTATGATAATCACCTCTTTATTTTGATGTCAATAATAATTATAACAAATCGTATTATAAATTACTATTAATTTTTAGTTTAGTTTACTATTTGCTAAATCAAGTTGACAATATTCAGTAATTTTTCATGTTTAAAAAGATATCTTAATATGTTATAATACACCTTTCGCCCTATAGCATAATAAACACTTTATTACATATATAGTATAAAAACAAAAAAAAGGATGAATTTGATATGAAAAAGAAAATAATTGTTTTATTATTTATTTTAATGCTTGTTTTTACCAGCATTTCCTGTAACGCAAATGTATCTAGAGACAATGAAACAGAAACAGAAAAAATCAATGAAAGTATATTAGACAAAGAACTTAAAATACATTTTATAGATGTAGGTCAAGCAGATTGTACAATTATTGAGTTGCCAAATGAAGAAGAAATTTTAATTGATGCGGGAAATATGGGAGATGCAGATACTATTATCAATTATTTAGATAAATTAAATATTGAAGATATAGAATATATGATTTTAACTCACCCACATGAAGATCATATTGGATCTGCAATAGATATAATAGAAAATATAGATATAGATAATGTATATATGCCCGATGTATCTTATGATTCTAAACTATACGAAAATACACTGTCTTCCATAAATGAAAATAATATACCAGTAACAATGGCATCGGGTGGATTAGTAATTATTGACTCTCCAAATTTAAAATTTGAAGTATTAGGACCTAATACAATGTATTACTCTGAATTAAATGAATATTCAGTTGTAACTAAACTTACATATGAAGATACCTCTTATTTATTTACAGGGGATGCAGAAAGTGTTTCGGAGTTGGAAATGATTAGAAAGGGGTATGATTTAGATTCTGACTTGCTTAAAGTTGGTCATCATGGAGGTAGGACTAGTTCAAGTCGTGATTTCATACAAGCTGTAACTCCAAAATATTCAATTATATTCTCTGAAAAAGGAAATAGTTATGGACATCCCCATGAAGAAACTTTATCAAAACTTTCTTCTATGAACTCTGATATTTATAGAATCGATGAATCAGGAACTATAATTGCTACTTCTAATGGTCAATCAATTTCAATTAATACATCTGCATCTGTTATAACTCAAGATTCTGAAAAAACTAGTAATTCAAGCACTAATAATGAATCAGAGAAGAATATTCAATATGTTGGAAATAAAAATTCCTTCGTATTTCATGACTCAAGTTGTAGTTCTGTAGATGATATGAAAGATTCCAATAAAGTAATCTTTTCTGAAAGAAAAGAAGCAATAAATCAAGGATACAAACCATGCGGAAGATGCAACCCATAGTTTAGCATGGTATATATAACATTCATGACTGTTTATAGCAGAGAGCACTGAGTCTCTCTGCTATGATGTTTACGAATAAGGCTGCAGTTTATCTTTGTTAGCTTCTAATAACCTCTTTGCTTTTTCCACAGACAAATTATAACTTTGCCAATTGTATTCTAAATTACTATACTTTTCTTTTATTCCTATAAAGTAAGATATAGCTTTAGATTTAGTAATAATCTCAACATCTTTATCTATTAACCTCATTATTTGAGGAGCAGCATCAATTGATAAACTCATTAAATAATTTACATCAATTGTTTCAGTTTGCCCGTTGAAATACATATCTATATTTCTTTTAGCAATAATAGTATCAATTTGAACTATATTAATAGATAAATAATAAACAAGGCTTATAACTACATATATAGCTAATATATTAAAATTATGTTGAATTATATAAATCAATGTTGCTAATAATCCAAATCCTTCAAATATCAAGAATAAATAAACCAATATTCTTAATCTTGTAAATCCATATACACCATCATAAAGAGACATCCTATAAAAAGAAGAAATAAGCAAAACACCAGTTAATATACATAAGTATATTAATAAAAGCTTCGTTAATTGTCCCCACTTACTTTTTTCAACATATATTTTTTCCTTCAATAAAAATGTAGTTAATAATATTAAGGCTATATTTAAAATACTTAAAAAGACCAACTCAAAGAACCCACGTCTTGCATATTCTGAATAGTTAAGGTCATAAGGGAGTTCTCCTGATGAAAATAAATACTTAAATTGTATGATAATAAACATTGAGTAAATAATTAATACTGAACCTAACAAAATATTTAAAATAATAACATCACCATTTATTTGTTTAACAGAATTTGAATTTTCATAATTTAATTCAGTAATATCATTATCATTTTCAACAAAAACAGAATATAAATGACCGAACAAATACAACCCTACTAATGAACCGATAATAAACTTAAAAATATAAAAAAAGTTTAACATTTTTGCAATCCATGTATTAAATGAAATAACATTTTTATAAAATATTAAATCTGCAGATGAAAGTATTATTATAAGAAACAATACACATGGAATTGATATAAAAAGACCTATTAATACTCTTTTTATAAGCAAATTTTTTTCTTTATTTTTAGATTTTTCAGCTACCCATTTAAATGGAACTATAAAGTGAAAGAAAGGTACAAACATATTTAAAATAATTTTAAATATGTTTGCTATGTTTAAATTTTTTAAATTAAAGTTTTCATTAAACATTAGAAACATAACACTGTACAAAAACACAATTACAAAGAAATTCGTTGTTTGCCACATGTTGTTTGCACTTATAAAACGGTTTAAAGATAATACAAAGATAGGTATCATTATTAAAATACCTTTATTATTTTTTACCTCTTTCTTGTTTTTTACAATAAAAAATACGGAAACAAATTGAATTATTATAAATACTGGAACACTGATTCCAGGATTTGGAGTCAAAATTAAATATATATATGTAATCGTTGAAAGAATCCCATATAAAGATAATCTTACTTTTATTTTACTATCCATATCTACTCCTTTGCACATTACCGGCATATAATGATTATTTTCTTGATACATAACAGCCCCCAATAAATTATTTGTATTTTAATTATAACAAATATTTGTTATAAGTCAATAATTATTTATCGTATTTCAATAAATAATTATTGACTAAAAGAGTGCCAACATTTATGAAGTTCAGAATGACATTAATACAATATTAAAGGTACTTTAAAAGAAACTAAAAAATGCAGAACTTAAGATGTTCTGCATTTTTTCTCTTCTTTACTATTATTTATATCCTAAAAATTCATCATATATATCTAGTCTTCTATCTTTCTTAGTTGAATTATATTTATTTTGTCCATGAGCCCTAGTTCTTGCAAAATTACAATCACCATATATAATCTGCTCTGTATCATCTGCTGGACCAGCAATTGAAATACCAGATGTTTTAACAATTAAACTTCTGCCTGGAAATACCATTTCCCTTTCTGTTCCAACTCTATCAGCGGCTGCAATATATATACCACTGCTATGAGCTGCTGCCATCGCTAAAATAGGACCAAAATTTTTCATATTATTAGGCAAAGTCTCATTATTTGTCCAATTAGTAGGTATACATATAATATCAGTACCTTGCGCTGCAAGTATTCTATATGTTTCAGGAAACCACATATCATAGCATATAATCATACCAATTCTGCCTATTGGAGTATGAAAAACAGGAAGACCAAGATTCCCCTGTTCAAACCATAAAAATTCCTCTTCCCATAAATGAAGTTTTCTGTATTTACCAATTAAACCGTTAGGTCCAATTAATACAGCAGTATTATACAAATCAACTCCATCAATTTCAGTTATGCCTGATACTATATAAACGTTTCTATCATGAGCAACCTTAATCCAAGACTTTACACTTATACTATCTTGAATATCCTCTGCTAATGCAATAGCTTCTTCTCTATTGTCAAATGCATATCCAGAGTTAGCCATTTCAGGCAATACTATAAGAACTGCTTTATTATCTGCAGCTTCATTAATCATCCTAACTGATTTTTTTATATTATTTTCTGTATCACCAATTTTTATATCCATTTGCAAACAAGCTACTTTTACTTCTAGTGACTTTCTCTTTACTATTTTATCAGACATTTTTATCCCCCTTACTTTCCATATGTTTTTATTTTGTTGCTTTCAATTTGTTGATATATCAACAAATTTGAAAGTCAATACTCTTTTAACGTTACTATATTTTACTATATTATTTTATAGTAATCAATGAAAATATATCTACAGTTAAATTGTTTTTATTACATAAAAATAAAGCACTGTACAATTAGAAATGAAATACTTATAACATAGATAATATATATTTCTAGGTAACATATATTATCTGTGTTATAATATTATAGTGATGTAAAAATTAAAGTATGTTTAAAAGGAGATGTCATGGAAATTAAGGAATTATTCGACAAATTAATAAGAATGATAAAACAGCCTAATACTTTTGAAAACCCTGACTTTACTGAAAAGCCACCAAGACAGGGTAAAAAATTCAATATTAAAATATTTTTAATTATCCCAGCAATTGTTTTAGCTATATCATTAATATTGTCTTGTCAGTATACTGTAGAAGAAACAGAACAGGCTGTTGTAACAACTCTTGGCAAGGTAACAAAAGTTGAAACTGCAGGTCTTCATTTTAAGTTGCCTTACCCAATTCAAGATGTTACTAAAGTAGAAGTGAATAAAACACAAAAATTACAAATAGGTTATGCTAGTTCAAATGAAAATGAAGGATATAGCAATTCAGCTGCTGTAGCAGATGAAGCAAAAATGATTACAGGAGACTTTAATATAGTAAACATAGACTTCTTTATTGAGTGGAAAATATCTGATCCTGTAAAGTTTTTATACAACTCTGATGAGCCCTCTCAAATTCTTAAAATGATATCACAATCGTCAGCAAGAAGTGTTATCGGTTCTAATGATGTAGATGGAGTTTTAACAACAGAAAAGTCTATTATACAAGCAGAAATAAGAGAAAAAATTATTACGAAATTAGAAAATTATGATTTAGGTGTACAAGTATTAGATGTGAAAATACAAGATAGTGAGCCTCCAACAGCTGATGTAATAGCAGCATTTAAGAACGTAGAAACAGCAAAACAGGAAAAGGAAACAAGAATAAATGAAGCATTAGCTTATAAAAACAAAACACTACCAGCAGCAGAAAGTCAAGCAGATAAATTAATTAGAGAAGCAGAGTCCTATAGAGAATCTAGGATAAATGCAGCAAAGGGTGAAGTAGCAAAATTCAATGCCATGTATACAGAATATGCTAAAAATAAAACTATTACTAAAACAAGAATGTATCTAGAAACAATCGAAGAAATTCTACCAGGCATAACTGTATACATTGATTCATCAGAAGGTGGCGTACAAAAAATGCTACCGCTAAAGAGTTTTTCAACGACTACGGTAAATGACCCAGACGGAGGTGAATCTAATGCAGGAAACTAAAAATAATAGCAAAAATAAAATAGGTTCATTTATTAAAATATTAATTGTAATTCTATTATTAATATCAATAATAAATGCCATCTATATCGTTAAAGAAAATGAATATGCTTATGTTACAAGGTTCTCAAAGTTTGTTGAAATTCAAGATACAGCAGGATTACACTTTAAAATTCCTTTATTAGATAAGGTTGAAACACTTCCACAATTTAGAATGAAGTATGATATTCCAGCTTCGGAGGTATTAACAGGAGATAAAAAGACATTAGTTGTAGATAATTTTGCAGTATGGCAAATAGACGACCCCTATACATTTATGAAAACAGTAAGCAGAATTTCTGAAATGGAAAACCGAATAGATGCTGTAGTATATAATGCAGTAAAGAACACACTAGGAACAATGGATCAATCAGATATAATTAATTCTGATAATGGCTCAATAGATAATGTAAATATAAAGATAACAGATATGGTCAATGCACAACTTAAAAATTATGGTATTTCAACAATAGCAGTAGAAATAAAAAGATTAGATTTACCAAAAGATAATGAATCAGCAGTATATAATAGGATGATATCTGAAAGAACACAAATGGCAGAAAGTTATAGAGCAGATGGTAATTTAGAAGCTAGTAAAGTAGTAAACGAAACAGATAAAGAAGTAGGAATTTTACTGTCAAAAGCTGAAGCTACTGCTGAAGAATTAAAAGGAGAAGGCGAAAGTGAATATATGAAAATTATAGCAAATGCTTACTCCACAGAAGATAGAGCAAATTATTATGAATTTGTAAGAAGCTTAGAAGCTTTAAAAGTGACTATGCAAGGAGAAAAAACTATATTCTTGCCAGCAGATAGCTATATAGTTAGAGTGTTAAATGGTGGAAATTAAGAACTCTAAGTATTGATTGCAACAAAAACTCCCTAATTACTGTTACAATTAGGGAGTTTTTATGCATTATTACTTTTTTTCAAGGGCATCCTTAACTGCGTTAATAATTCCCTTACTTGTAACAGTTGCCCCTGAAACTGCGTCTACATCAGGTGTTTGATTTTCTATAATTGCTGACGTAATTGTTTCTATTGCATTGCTACTTACTCCTTTAGTTTCATTGTGATATATAACCTCAATATCTGTTATTATATCGTCCTTCATTGTAACTTTTACCTTTAAAGGACCACCTATTCCTCTGTCTTCTCCTATTAACTCTCCAGTTTGACAAATAACTTCTCCAGGCTCTTTCCAATCTGCTATAATAGGAGTTTTACCTAACATTACAGATTCCATAGTTACATCATTCTTATTTTTAGCTGCATTTCTACCCGATATTCTTCCAAAGGCCACACATTCTCCTAAATTTCCCGTTCCTTGATAAATACCTGAAAACATTGAGCCTAACTCCCCGGCGCTGTAAAGATGTGGAATTACATTGCCCTTCACATCTAATATTTCACCATTTTCATTTCTTTCAGGTCCACCCTGAGTATTAGTAAAGGAGGGAACTAATTCCATCGCATAATAAGGAGCTTTTTCGATAGATTTGAGAGTGTCTTTAGCTCTACTAAAGATAGGGTCCTTTTTATCATAACAATATTCGTTATATTCTGATATTTGCTTTTGTAAATTTACAGGGTTAACTCCAATTTTTTCAGCTAATTCATTTATAGTATTTGCTTTTACTATTATACCTCTTTCTATTTCTTCCTCATTTCCTTCACTCCATGTAGGATAGACAGACTGTGAAAGACGAGCAGTTTCGTCAAATATTGCATATGCAGGAAGAGACAAAGCCATCTGATTCCATGTACCGTGAAAATTAACATGACCATGGTTCGGTAGCACTGATTCATCGACAAACCTGGTTCCATCTGCTCCTACAAAAATAACATTTTGTGTTGCAAAACCTGTACTTAAAGTATCCTTCTTCCCTTGAATAGCATAAGCAAATGTTGTATTAGTTTCTGGGTTTAAAACATTTAAATCAGGTCCGGCTAGATTGCTCATATGCCACAAATTTGCTTTAACTTCCATTGCCATTTTAATTCCGTCTCCTGTATTGTATCTTGCTGCTTTTGAATAACCATAAGGCAATTGTAAATAATCTTGAATCATTTGCTGATTGTTTTCAAATCCCCCTGTACAAAGAACTACTCCATTCTTAGCACGAATATTTAATAATGTTCCATTATTATCAACCTTAACTCCGTGAATTATTTTCGTTTTAGGATCTTGTATTAATCCTACTCCCGGCGATTCATACCATATATCAATTAAAGTACGTCTATCTTCAACTGCCTCTTGCAATGTTCTATACAACGAACTTGTCCAAGCTTCACCATCTATTAACGTTGCATCCATTACTTCTCCACCAGGATAATTATATTCCTGAAAGGGAAAAACAGTAATATTTTGAGCTCCAATTTTTTTAAGCCAGTCATAGTTTTCGCTTACTGATTCTAAATATGATTTTATCATTTCATCACTCGGCGTATTGAATTTACCACGAAGATACTTAAAATATTCAATACCTTTATCCATATCCTCTGTATCAATGCTTAAAACACCTTGCCCAGCAAACCTTGTGTTGCCTCCTTCTTCACCTTTAGGAGCCTTCTCAAGAAGAAGTACCTTTGCTCCCTCATCAGCTGCTTCTATGCTTGCTGTGGCTCCTGCTCCTCCATATCCAACAACAATAACGTCATATTCACCATGCCATTCTACTTTTTTTAAAAAGTCATTATTTTGATTTGTTTCAATATTTGACTGTTTTTGCATATTCAATGTTTCAAGTGAAAAACCAGTTATGGTTTGCATGAAAATTATAACAACTAAAAGTAATACAAATGATTTTCTCATCTTAGCCTCCTTTAAAAATCCTTAAACAAAATCCCTCTTCTTCTTTCCATAGCTAATAACTCTTTTTTTTCTTCTAATATTATCTTTTCTTTGTCTATATTTAATTCTTTTGACATTATATCAATAAATTTGTTTCTAAAATTAATCTTCCATTCTGTCATAACTGGCTCATAAGTCAATGCGTAGGCAGAAAACTTACCTACATCTTCTAATATAATCCCTTCACACACCTGTTCAAAATCAATCCCGTAAATTTCATTATCATTAATAATAAAATTTCTAAAATTTACATCTGTTAAAATTACTTGTTCTTTATGTAATTCAAGAACTTCTCTATAAAAAACTTTAAGCCATCTGCAAAGATTATAAACCATATTAATGTCCAACTTATTCTGCTTTTCCTGTTCTTCATACCAATCAAGTAACGTCACACTACCCAAATCTTCAAGATAAATACAATTTTCATCAGATTTAATTATCGAAGGAACATTAACACCAGCATTTTTCAGTACATTTAATATTTCAATTTCCTTTATGTAATTTTCTTGGTTTTTAAATTTTTTTAAAATATAAGTACTATCATTTTCAACAATACGAAATACATTATTTCGTTTACTGATTAATTTTATCTTTTTATGCATATTTCAATGTCTCCATTTTCCATATAACCATCTAATTCCTTAGTAACAGCTTCAACTGTATTTTTCAAAATATTTTGAACAAAAGGTACCATATTAATTTCAAGACCGTTAACCTTAAGAGTTACGCTTTGTTTTGTCAAAACGCAATCTTTTCTTTCTGCTTCTTTCTTTAATATAAGCGAGCATAATTCTCTACAAGTATGTCCGCACTTTTTACAACATTCATCTTTCATATCAGGAAGGCTATCAAAAACTTTTTCTTCAATTAAGTCAACTAATTCTTTTATTTGAGTTATTGAATTAATTACTGGAATATCTTCATATTTATCTATATTATTAGATATCCTACCTGATATTGCAAATGCCGTATCATCAAATCTATTTTTAATTCCTTCAACATCATGAGCTGTTACTATTTTAGGCGCACAAGTATCCCTTACTCCTTCTAATATAACAAAATCATAATTGTAAAAACTTAAAATATCATTTATGCTTAATTTACTTTGAAACAATATGTCAGTTTCATATGCACCTCTAGCTGTAACCAATTGAGAACCTGCAATTTTGTGTCTATGAGTATTTGTCCCTTCTATATCCATTTTGAAATCTTCAAAATGTATTTCTTTTACACTTCCTACAGAATAATTTCTTTTTTTAAGTTCTTTAATTATATTCTCTATGGTTGTAGTTTTGCCGGATTGTGATATCCCGATAACAGAAAAAACTTTCATAATGCACCTCTCTATTTGTAAATAATAAATAACATTGTTGCTGAAACGTTAAGAGCTATTATAAGATAATCGAAGGTTTTCATTTCTAAAATCATGTAGCTTGTCCTTTTAGAATAAGCCCTAAACCCTCTCATTTCCATAGCAGCAGCTAATTCCTTTGCTTTAATCACAGAATTTATTGTTATTGGAGTTAGTATGTATTTATAAACTTGAATCTTTTTTCTTAATTTAACTTTCTTTAAATCAATTCCTCTAAGCTGTATAGCTGTAATCATATCTAACATTTCTTCTCTGAATATAGGCAAAAACCTTATAGCAACAGAAACCATGAAAGCTATTTCATAGGGACAATGCCACTGAATTAATCCCTGAATTATTTCTCTGCTCGATGAAGTTGTAATGATTGCTGCAGAAACAATTATTATTCCAAGACGAAGAATAAATTCAAGGGACCTTAAAACTCCATAATCCGTAAACAATGTGACACCGCCTATTGTCAAAATAGGCTTACCAATCTTAGTTAATAAACTTTGAATTAATGCAATTAAAATTATAACTTTAATTAACTTTTTAAGTCTAATTAATATAGATATTATATTAATTTTATATGATAATGCAATTAATATTGCTATTAATAATACAACTAATAATATTGATAATTTATTATAAATCAATGCAAGGGACGATAATATTAAAACTTGAACTAACTTCGTTCGGGGATCTATATTATTCATAAGCTCTACCCCCTTCAATTTTTATCACTCTGTCTCCATGTTTAATAATAAAATTTTTGTTATGAGTTATAATTAGCATACCTATTTTTTTATTTTTAAGTTTATAAAGCACCTCTGACAAAGTATCTATTCTTTCTCTGTCTAATGAAGCAGTAGGCTCATCCAATATTATATACTTTGGTTCATTCATCAATACTGAAGCAATAGCTAAACGCCTCTTTTCACCGTAACTTAATAAAAAGGGGTATGTGTCTTTGACTTTTTTAAGATCAAAGATTTTTATCATTTCTTCAGCTTTGACGAAGGTTTCTTCTTTGTCGAGTCCCTTAAATATTAATGGAAATGTCAGTTCTTCCATAACCGAACTAGTAAAAAGCTGCCTTTCAGGATACTGAAAAACATAGCCTATAATTTTCCCTATGCTACCAAGTGACATGTCAGCAGTTCTTTGTCCAAATATTTTTATTTCTCCATATGATGGTTTAATAATACCCATTATTAACTTTGTTAGAGTTGTTTTACCTGAACCATTTTTTCCTGTTAAAATTGTGGTTTCTTCGTTATTTATCTGAAGTGAAAAGTTTTCAAAAACCTTTCTCCTTCTGTTATAACCATAAGAAATATTATTGATTTCAATTTTATTTTTCATTGTTCACCTAAATATATTATTCTATCTGCAATTTGAATATTTTCAAGTTCATGGTCAACCATGATTATTGTTTTTCCTTCTTCTTTTAATTTTAACAGAAGATTCTTGATAATTTGTTTTCCTTCATCATCAATCCAAGACATTATTTCATCACATATAAGTATTGATGGATTAAGCATTAAAACTGACGCAATTGCAATAAGTTGCTGTTGGCCTCCTGATAAATTATTTGGATTGTCATATCTATATTGCTCCATGTTCATTATTTTCAATATTCTTTCAATACGTTTACCTATTTCTTCTCTATCGACACATAGATTTTCAGGGCCAAAGGCAAGTTCATCCTCAATCGTAGGTGAAAAAAGTTGTGTTGAAGGATTTTGAAATATAATTCCTATTTTTGTTACTGTATCAGCAATACTAAAATTTATAATATTTTCACCAAAAATTAATACTTCACCTGATAATTCCCCAGTATAAACTCTTGGAATCAATCCACAAATACAGTTGCATAAAGTACTTTTACCACATCCACTTTGCCCTATTATTGCAACTGTTTCACCAACCTTTATATTAAGATTTACATCCCTTAATATATATTCATCTACATTATTATATTTAAAGCTTAAATTCTTAACTTCAACTGCATTCATTATTTAACCTCTATTTCAGTAATCCATTTACACCTTCTATTGCTGAAAATGTCTGATACTACAATTGATTCATAAGGACCTCTCCCACCTATATCTCTGCTTCCAAGGTATTTACCATCTTCCATAAAAGCAATATAAACATTCTTATCCATTGAAATTTCTTCTGAAGAATAAGCAACTGAATATCCATCAACTGCTCTGATTATAATAACTTTGTCCTTAAAGTCAATATTATTTTCTTTAAGCAAATCCTTTAACTGAACCCCCGTATAAATATGAGTTTTAGGGTCTGAAGTTGAAGTATCAAGAACTGCTTCAAAATCTTCACTGTAGAACATTATCATGTCCTTGGTTAAAACTTTTTTTTCATCATCATATTTTAATATAATTTCTGCTTTTGATAAAATTTCTTTTTGTTTTTCAACATAAGTTCTATTTATATTTAATGAAATAAATATTATAATTATCAATGTAATTATTAACATAACAACTATTGTAACTCTTCTTTTCATTTTTCTTTAATGAAATACGGCACAACCATATCAGATTGAACACAGATTCCATGACCCCCTCCTTCAGAAGTTTCATGCATGCCATGATCAGGTACAATTATAATTGCTCCATCCCACACTTTACTTAAATTTAGCAAATATTGGTCGATTATTTTTATATATTCCATGGTTTCTTCTGAATATGGTCCATAGCTATGTCCTCTGTCATCAATTCCGTGAAAATGAACGAAAATCAAATCATAATTTTCATTTACAGCATTTAATGCACTTTTATACATTTCATCATCTGTATCTTTATCTTTGTTAATATCTATATGAAGTTCAGGTTCAATTTCAGTGTCTAATATTTTAATATCCCCTTCAAGTAAAAGCGAATTTTTATTGTTACTATTAGCGTATTCAAATATACTATCTACATTCATTTCTCTAACACTTCTGTCATGTACACCATTAATATTAGGAGTTTGTCCTGTAATAATTGCAGCATATCCTGCATTGGTAACAGGAGTATATACACTTAGTGCAGGATATTTAAAATATTTGCTTAAAAATGGAATGTCATTTTTTTCATTAAGTATCTTAAATTGATTAAATGAAAAACCATCTAAAAGCACTGTCATTACTTTTTTATCACTTTTTAAGTATTCTTTCGTTTCAAAATATGCATTGGTTATACTGTTGTATTTGTCTGTCAAATATATTCCTTCAATATTTTTTATATTTCTATTTTCATAAGTTACAAAAACCGATTTGTTTTTGTTAATATAAAAATCAGAAGATATTAAATTTACTTCTCCTGTTTTACTAATGACTATAGCATGAAAAAAATCCACATCAATTATTTCTTTTATCGATACTCTTCCCTCAGGAACAAAATCAACCATTAAATTTTCATTTTCATTAAATATGCTTATTCCTATTTCTTCTGAACTTGTTTCACTAACTTTTACACTACATCCAACTAGAAATATTAAAAATACTAAAAATAATTTTTTCATTTTATTCCTCTAATATATTCATTTTTTCCAAACCTTTAGCAATGCTATATGCAATAATCCCACCTACTATTCCTGACAAAGCTGCTACAGACAATATCAAAACAACCGTAACAAGTGGTAACCTAAAAAATAATATGTTGGAAATCAATGTTCCTGTAATATTTGCAACCGTACATCCCAAAATATAATGAAGAGAATTATATTTCTTATTTTTGGAAAATAAAAATACAATATCTACAGTTATTCCTGGTAATGTATAAGAAATAAGACTCATAACCCCGTGAGTTCCCATTGTTCCAGTTGCAATTACCAATATACCCTGAACAATACCTATTAAAGTACCTGTGCCTGTTTTTTTAACAATACCTGTACCAAGGACTACCCAAAACATATAAAAACCGCCGGCTATTGCTCCCCCTGGTATAAACAATGGTCCCGTTATTATATGAACTAATGGTACCACTATTGGTTTTGTTGCTATCCCAAGAGCTGATACTATTGCTATAATAATTAAATTGAATAATGTATAATTTTTTAGAAATTTATTTTCCATAAATGCCTCTATTGTAATATTATTTCATTTACATGCTTAATCCAGCGCTGACTGAAAGGATCTCTTCTGATAATAAGCTGAAAAGGGCCGTTTCCGCCTAATTTTTTTGTTTTTAACAGTTCATTATCTCTTTCAAAAGTTAAATAAGCATTTGATGGCTCAATAATTTCTTCAATGCTTAATATTACTCTGTATCCGTCATAAGCATTGAATGTTACCTTTTTATAATTTGATATATCTATATCCAAAGTTTCAAAAAGTTTAGTTAGTTCAATACCTTTATATGAAGTTTCGACAGGCTTTTCACCACTACTCCTTACAACCGCAGGAAATGTTACAGCTTCTTCATGTGAGTAAATAGTTTCAACATCAATTATTTCTTCATTTCCGTCAATATTTACAATTAATGATGCCTGTTCTAAAGAGCATCCTGTTATTATAAATATTAAGATTATAATAATAAAAAGTTTCTTTAACATATTAACCGCCTTTAATCAGTTGACTAAGGATTTACTTACAGCATCCTTTACTGAATTAATAAAACCTCGTGAAGAAGAAGTAGCACCACTCACAGCATCTAAATTTAAATTTTGTGATTCTAAAATTTTATATGAAATATAACGAAATACCTCTTCATAATAACCTGTTGTTTCTCTGTGATTTAATATTTTTATATTAGAAATTTTATTATTATTTATTACGACTTCTACATTCATAATTCCGCCAAACCCAATACCTGAACCTAAATAGATACCGTCCTTAATATTTTCAATAGTTGCTATGGCTTGTACATCTGTAACATCTATTAAAGGTAACAAAATATATGAACTTAAAATTATACAAATACAAAATATTATATAAATATTACTTTTAATTTTTTTATTTCCTATTTTAATCGAATAACCCTCATTATCTTTTACACAAGTATTTATACATTCTAGACAGTTAATGCATTCGGGAGAAATATTTTCTTCAACTTCAGATATTCTAAGCTGCTCAGAAACAGGACAATTTCTTAAGCAATAAGAACACGATTCACAATCATTCTTCTTTATCTTAAAAGGCCCAATGGAATATAGCAAACTTTGAAAAGCTCCAAAAAAACAAAAATACCTGCAGAATATCCTTCTTCCAAACAATGATATCAAAGCAATCAACAATAAAATTACAGTACCTAGTTGCAAATTAAATCCCGCAAATATATTTAGGTAAGCAATCCACGGTGAAATTGGGGAAATAATATTTCCCATTCCCAAAATACTTATAATCAATATTATTATTAATATTATATATTTTATAAATTCGGGCTTATGTGAAAACTTTATTTCCTCAAGTTTTATTTTACTGCCTAAGTATTTAAAAAAATCCTGTATTGCTCCAATAGGACAAATAAATCCACAAAAGAATCTTCCCAATAATAATGCAGTAATGGTTATTCCAAATGTTAATGCAATGCTTCTTGAAAAGCCCCGCCACCTGTAAGATAAATCAGTAAAGGCAGATTTCACTGCACTCCATCCACCATAAGGATTCATATCACCTATAGAAAAGAATCTAAAATCTATAATTTCATTTATATACATATAATAAATCAAACATGATATTATTACTGTAACAGTTGTAATTATTTGTATTATATTTCGTATTTTATATTTCATTCTTTTCAATCCTTAAAAGCGACCTCATTATTTCACTATTTCCTTTATATAAAATTACAGATTTGTCTTCATATATCAAATAACATTTCAACAAGTCTTCCAATGATAAATCTATTGTAGTTTCATCTGTTTTCACAGCAGTAAAGTTATCTACTTCATCCCATCTCATTCCTGCTGTTAGCAATACGTCTTCCAAAAGCATTCCTTCATTACCATATATAGACTTTGTTCTTACAACTTCGATTATTTTTTCAGGGAAAATCACTGCATCTTTTGTAGTTGAAAAATGCGTCATTTCTTTTACATTCATACCAAGCTTGAAATTGGGAGCAATATTCATTGGAGCATTGTCTCCTTCAACCTTTAGAAAATATCTTTGCCTTACCAATGATATTGTTTCATTTTTTATAAGACCGTCTACAGCACCCATAGTGAAAAAACCTTTTTCATCAACTTCGTCAAATTTTCTTAATATTTTCCCTACCTCTATTGACTTATCCTTAGCTCCATAGTATTCATAATAATATGGCTCAATATCTTCAGTTAATGGATTAAACATATGAACGCTATCTATATCCTTAGGAGATATTTCTTTATATAAATCAATATTGGAAACCATCTTTACCCAATATGGTCCAAGTTCCAAAGGAACAGATACTCTTACAGGCTTATCTTCATCTTTTATATCTTTGCCGTTGACTTTCCAGGTTAATATTATGTCATTTACTTCTAATTTTTCCTTGTCTATCATAGTATAATATCCATCTCTTCCGGTTATACCTATACCTTCATATTCACTTAAATCAATACCTTCCATATCCAAAACATGTCTAAGAGTAGGACCTGTTACACGTAATTTTGTTTCGGTTCCTGTTGTATTTATAAGTGTTGTATCCATTTCTATCTGCTCATATTCTTTTATTTCATCAGTATCTATACGAACAGACCCACCTTCCCAATTTATAGCAAAACTATTTATATCTTTTTGCCACATTTCCTGTGGTACTACATCCGGAACCTTCGGTAATTGTATACTATAATTCCAATATTGATAGTGTCCTATAGCAGCATTTACTGCGCTCACTACTGCCTGCGAACTTACTGTTGCTCCTGTAACTTGAACTATATCTTCAGGATTTTCCTTGTCAAGCACCACCATATTTAAATATTTATTCACAGGCAAATTTTTAAACCTATCCAAAAACCAGTTTTTTTCTATATGCTCTGCATAGTCCATAGATTCTTCGTGGTTTAAAATTTGTATTCCAATTAATTTATCTTTTTTGTTATCAATAGCAGCTAAAACTTCAATAGGACCATTATACCCCACACAGCTTACAACATATGCGCAAATTTCTCCATCTACTTCATAAGCCCTTTTTACTGCCGGAAAATACAAAGAGCCATATAAGTCATCCGCAATGTTTTTTATCAAAGTTACTTTTTTTGCTTGAGGATAAAATACTCTTACTTCCTTTTCCTCTTTAGAAGAATCATTCAATACAAAAAATAAAAAACCAACTACAATTAATATAATTGCGATAATATATCTATATCTATTCTTCATAATTTCACCTATTCTATAAGGATTACATCTATGTTTGAAACCCACTGAGGCTTATTCACATCTCCTGCCTCCTTTTGACCTACTACTAACTTATATGGAGCACCTTCATCTGTATTATATTCTTCGCCATCTTCTTCCCACGCTATAATCATTGGATACTTATTTTCAGGATTTGTTTCATCAATATACTCATTTTGTACTTGTTCTATTGTAAATTCCATTTTATAGCCATCCTCAGCAATTATAGATATTTTTGTTGCATCAGGCTTTATCAAGGCTACTTCATCTAATAAATTCCATAGCTTAATTCCTTTAAAATATGTATATCCTGTGGTGCCAAAACTATTCAATGAATAAAAATCAGCCTCAAAAATAATGTCAGTCATTGCTTTTAATTCATCTAGTGAAAGTGAAAGTTCATTTTCAACCAATCCTTCTATTTTTAATAGATTCTTTGTATTTTTTTCATCATCAATATTATTTGTTTGCTCTACTGATGAAGGTTCTTCTGTTATTGGTTCTTCTGTTATTAGTTCTTCTGTTGTTGGTTCTTCTGTTATTTGTTCTATATTATTATCCTCTTCGGATTCTATTTCTCCTTCAGTAGTTTTTTCATCAGGTTTTAGGGTTGCTGATTCTATTTTTTCATTATTATCAATATCTGAATTCTCATTTACACTTGTTGAACATCCAGCCAGTAACAGCAGTAAAGCCATTAATATAATCAATATTCTTTTCATAATCACCTCTTGAGTTCCTGCAAAAATATTACCGGGAAGCCCTTTAATAATTTCAGTCTAAACTGATTTTGCAACAGCAGTCTTTTTGCCCAGTGATTTTCAATATCACTAAAAAAGGTATCTGTTTTTACATCCTTCATTTCTGGTGCTTCATAATCACCTGTACCAACAACTATGCAATCAGTCCATTTTACCCACATAGATTTGCTTTCTTCAATAATAAGTCTCAATGGTCCATATGCATTGTTGTTAACATATCCAATACTTCCTTCATTGGGAACAAGAGGATAACCGTCCGCTGCATATGCAAGAATTATATCCTTAATTTGTCCCTGAGAATTTAGAACTCCATTTATCACCTGCTCATTACTTCTTAGTATTTGGTTGTAATTTTGCCCACTAAATACTCTTATGCTTGGAACATCTACATCATCCTTAAGTTCAACAACTTCATTTATTAAATCCCAAAGAACAATACCTTCCATTTCACGAATTCCATCGCCAGTATAAACATCTCTTATTGCATAATCTTTTAATGCTTCAATTTGTCTTAAAGTAAACGTTCTTGGTTCTTTTATCTGAGAGCCTGTTACACGAAGGACAGGCATGTCTAAGTAATCCTCATATATGCCTTGTTCGTGGTTCCATGCATTTTCGCCTACATCAGTTTGTGTACTTTCACCTTCACCTGTTCCCTGGGTTTCTGTTGCTATAGATTCTCCTTCACCTATAATTATTTCTTTTGCAAACTGTACCTGATTAGATCCGTTTGTATCATTATAATTTGTTTTACCGAATATTATTCGAATAGGTCCTCCATCATTTCCAATACCTGGATTGAATCCTTCATCATTTGGTCTCGTTACATAGGGGTATCCATTGAATCCATAAGCAACTAGCACTGGAAATTCTGTATAAAGAGGGTCTACATATTCACCCGGAAATGTTCCATCCCCTTTATCTAACGCACTTTTTTCATAATAGCCATATAATGAGTTATCCTTAATTTGCTTTATAGTCATTGGAGCAAAATTATAATTATCTGCTGCAATAAAACGCACTTTTGTATTTTCATCAATTTTTGGGCTTACCCCTGCTTTAAGAAGAATATCCCACAATGGAACACCCTTAAATGTATTGTAATACCAAAAATACTCGCTATTAGAAAGGCTATATTCTTTTGTTACATGAATATCCTCCATTGCTTCAATATCTTTGACATTATATCTCACTTCTTTTTCTAATGCATCACCGTGAATAATCAATTCATAATCAGTATATTTAGTATCGTCATAAGGAGCATAACTGTGCTCATAAATATTTTTAGCGTCTTTTTCTTCTATATAAATATATGCCACATTAGAAAATTCCTTGGCAGTATTTTCATCTTGATGATAAATTAACTTAAAACAGCCATTGTCGTTATGTTTTTCTTTAATATAACCATCTTCTGTATCCAAAAATACTAAGGGTACTTCATTAATGCCATAAGCGACTGTGTAATTTTCCGCCTCAGAAATAGGTACTGTAAGAATTTTTTGTCTTGATTTATCTTTAAAAGTAATGTTTCCTGCATTCTCCTTTGCTTTCACATAATTATCAATTAAATATTTGACATTTATCCCCTCGTATGAATTTTCCAATACTTTACCGTCAACTTTTTCACAGTATGTTTTCAAGGTTTGACCTTCTGTATCTTCTTCTATTTGTCTCAAAGAAACAGCTCTATAACCTTCAACTGCAGGTCCCTCAATTGTAAAAGTTGCTCCTGTAATAGCATCAATATTATAAGGCTCTCCATCTCTATCAATGTGCTTATAAGGTGATTCAGAAGTTACCTTCACTCTTTCGTCCCCTACAGTAACCTTTATTATTTTTTTACCCCATTTTGACATATTCATGTCATCAATATCAGTCTGTCCAAATAATAATTTCGGAAAATCCTTGTCTAAATCACTTTCAATTATATCTATATCAGTCCATGAAACGGGAGGAGAGAAAATGTTCTTAGGAAAATCAGCCATGACTGTAGTATATCTTGCAATCATAGGCATTACCACTTCCTTGCTTTCCAAAGTAAAATCACTGTAATAATATGAATTTTTTAGCTCATTGATAGTCTTTGTAAATTCAAAACCATCTGAGCAAGTAAACTTAACAGTATAATCTTTGTCCAATTTCAAATTATCACTAATAAGTTCAAAAAAATCATATCCCTTCGCTTTGATAATTTTATGAAATCCAAGGCTGTTATTAGTAGAGAAGGTTCTCTCTACCATCGTATATTTTACCCAGTCTTTTTCTGAAATTAAAACCTCTTCTTTGACTCCAGTGCCTGTGATTATTAGCTCTAGCTCTGCTGTTTTACCAAAGACAACAGCATTTGATATAAGCATACAAACAATTAGAAACCAAACCATAATTTTTCTGAACATAATAACCTCCTGATTTATAATAAATGAGCGAAAGAATCGCTCATTTATATTATTGTTATATTATTCTGAAAATAATGTATTAAATACTATCAATGCAGCTTCAGCTCTATTTACATTCTTTAAAGGTTCAAAGTTTTCTCCTGCAACTCCAACAAAAACATCCTGAGTTTCAAGATAAGCAACAGCATTCTCTGCCCATTCAGCTACATCATTTTTATCTATGTAATTTGATTTTTCCATAACAAATTTATCTACCTTAGTTTGTTCTACTAAACCTTTTGCAATTGCCGCCCTTGCAGCTACAACTGCTATTTCTTGCCTTGATATTACTTTTTCGGGCATAAACGTACCATCAGGGTTTCCTATAAATAATCCAGATTCAACAGCAGCTTGAACATAGGAAGATGACCATCTATCTTTATCTATATCGCTGAAAGCTCCTTCATAATCTTTAAGCTCATATCCTAAAGCTGCAACTATTATTTTACAGAACTGTTCTCTAGTAAATTCCTTTTCAGGTGCATAAAGTCCATCACCCATACCATCTATAATATCTCTATTAACAAGATCATAAATAGCTGTTTCTGCAAATTTAAATTCTTCCGTTATGTCAGTAAATATAATAGTTTCAGTTTCTTTTTCATCAGTTTCTTCAACTGTAACTTCCTCAGGTTCTTCTTCAACAACCTCTTCTAAATCTTCTTCTATGGTAATTTTATTAATCATTTTATAAACTGTATTAAATTCGCCTTCTTCTTTTAAATTTCTATACACAGTTATTTCTTCATTTTCAATTTCATCATTGTCAATTATTTCTCCATTTACTTCATAAGCTAAAACAAATTTCAATTTATCATTAAAAATATCCTGAAGTGGCTGTGGATCAATTTCATATCCATCAGATGCTGTAAATATTACGATTCCTTCTTCTGCAGTTACTCCTGCTTTATCTTTTAACAAATAAGCTAAGCTCACACCTTTAACTTGAGCTGTTTTTTCTCCTGACTTTGAATTGTAAATGTATTCCTGAGATATTTGAGCTTCCTCAGGCATTTCTTTCAAATCCTTTAAAGTTAAATTAAGTTCAGTTTTAACAAACTCTCCTCCAATAGCAACAGTATAAGCTTTTGTTTCAGTCGCAAATACTGTCAGTTGAAATATTATAACTGCAATCAATACAAATAGAATTACTCTAAATCTTTTTAACATACAATTCCTCCACTTATTATATTTATTTAACTTTAGTAAAACTAAATTTAAATCAAATAAAAAACAGCACTTTTGATGGAAATGTGCTGCTTTTTCTCAAGTTGTTCTCTTTTCTCCTTTCCATCAGGAGGCCCAACCGTTTCCAGTTAAACCCTATCGGCACAGCATCCATAAAAAATTCTTAGGCTATTGTGCTCGGAGTTTTATTATTTTATTGAAATTATATCATAAATTGGAAAAGGTGTAAAGTTACAAAAAAGTTTTCATAATGAAAAACTCCCTAAAATTGTATAAGATATTTCAGGGAATTTATGTATCAATTTAGTTATATTTAATGCGTTTTTTATATTTAATCTACTGAAACAAAATCTGGAACTTCTCCAGTAACAGCATATTCTCCAGCTATATGTCCATGTACTAAGGCATCGGGAATAGCATTAGATCCTAATCTGTTAGTTCCATGAACACCACCTGCTACTTCTCCAGCTGCATACAATCCTGGTATAATATTACCCCAAATATCCTGTACTTCTGTTTTTTCAGTAATAGTCAATCCTCCCATAGTATGATGTACTGATGGCCATTGAGGAATTGCATAATAAGGTCCGTTTTCAATCTTTAACATAACACCTTTATCAATAACCTTGCCAAAGTCAGGGTCTTCACCAGCTTCTATATATCCATTATGCGTATTTATTGTTTCAATTAAAGCTTCAGCTGTCATGTTTATAGTGTTATCTTGATATTTGTGAGCATTTATCATTTCTACCAATTCTTCCAAAGTATCTGCTTTAAATATACGGTCTGCATCAATACCATTTTCTAACTGTGTATCAGCAATAAATCCTGCTTTTTCAACTATATCCTGTCCAAAAATCGAGAAGGTTGGGAATCCATCGCTTTCTTGAGCTGCTCTTGAACAAACGTCACGTCTTTCACCTTCATTTACATAACGGTTTCCATTTACATCAACATAAACAATACCAGAACTCGGTCCACTAAAAGGAATAACTGCTGTTGCATCTAAAACACCATTATTTGGATTTGCGAATGGATAAAGTTGAATATATGACATTTGCATAGTATTAGCTCCAATTTCTTGAGCCATTATTAATCCTTCGCCAGTTGCCCCTACATGATTTGTAGTAGGTAAGTCGGCTGTAAGTGCAGGTACATGTTTTGAACGCATTTCTACATTTCCACTAAATCCACCTGTCGTTATAATAAGACCCTTTTCAGCCTTTATGTTCTTAATACCATCTTCTGTTTCAACTCTAATGCCTACAACTCTTTGTTCTCCTTCTATTTCACGATATATTTGAGTCATTTTAGTATTTAACATTACTGTAGTATCCGTTTCATCAATCATTTTCTTTTGAACAGTAACAATATCTGCACCTACTCCATTAATTGTCGTATATGTACGATATCCATAATGTCCACCTGGACGTGTAATAGATTCACGTACTTCAAGTCCATTATCTAATAATATATCTAACATAACAGGAGATCCATAGACAAGATTTTTAACTAACTTCTCATCTCCCATATAGTCTCCACCTACGATAGTATCTTCAATATGTTTTTCAGCAGTATCGGGTTCAATTTCTAACTGAGTATATAATGAATCTGCAATTTTACTAGTATAAGATGCATAAACTCCACCGTTAATTTGTGAATTTCCACCTAATACTGGCATTTTATCTATAAGAAGAGTATTTGCTCCTTGAGTAGATGAACTGTAAGCAGCTGATAGTCCAGCAAATCCCCCGCCAACTACTACTACATCATAAGTTAGGTCCCAATTTTCTGGAAGATTCTTGGTTCCCATTGGTGGTCTAGCATCATTTATAACATCTGCTTCACTAGCAACTTCTGCTATATCAAATTCACTAATAACTCCACCTGCTTGTTCAATTGCTTTAGAAACTGCTTCTATTATAGCGTTACTTGATATAGTTGCACCTGAGATAGTATCTACACCTATACTTTGTTTTTCAACAATTTTGATTGGCATATCTTTTATTGCAGCATCAGAAACACCTTGTGTTTCATTATGAGAAACAATCTCAATATTATCAATTGAAGTTTCACTTAATGTAACCTTCACCTGCATTGGATTCATACCAACTACATCGATAATATATTCACCTTTCTTCATCGGAGTAATATTTACCTCTTGCTCATTAACTGTTGAAGTATCATCTGTTTTTGTTGTACAAGCAGTTATGGAAAACAACATGCACATTACAAGAAGTAGTGATACAATCTTAATTGATTTTTTCATTTTTACTTCCTCCTTTTGAGTCACAAAATCACTTTGCATTTAAATCCATCAGTACCCTTTATAGTAAATATTTAACAGATACTAATTGTTTAAATTTTAACATAAATTTCTATGCTTGTCAAACATTAAACATTTTTGAAATGACGATTAAAAAACCTCTTTATATTACATAGTTTAAGATTTATAAGCAATAGGCATATTCATAATTCATTGAAATAATGATTATAGTGCCAAACTATTTAATGTTTATTGTTAGGAATATGCTAATAAGTTGATAAAATTTTTACAAATGTGTTTTTGCCAAAATAATACATTATTTCCCAGGAAATAATGTATTATAGTTTATTATGCAATATAATAGCTATAGTAGACACTATAACTACAACTTATTTTATTATATTAAAAAAACTATGCCTCAAGATTTATGGCATAGTTTCTTTAATATAAAATTTTATTTTAATTTATACTGCTGTAACAAACTTAGAAAGTTTTATACCTTTTCTTACCTCAATTGAAAATGAGGGATGTAATCCAGATGCACGTACTATATCTGTAGTCTTATAATCTTCTTCAAGAATAACTGGTGCATATTCTATTCCAAACAAAAGGATGTTTGTAAGTTGATATCCTTCTTGTGCACTATCATACATTTCTTTTAATATTTTGCCTAATTGTTTTACAGTCACTTTATCAACTCCTTATATAATCCAATTATATCTTTTAAATACATCATATCATATTGTTACAAAATTTTCAACTTATATTATTTTTTATTGTATTTTTGTAACTTTTTTGTTGTATATATTTAATAAATTTTTATCTTTCAATGCTTTCGAAATTTTCCCAGAAATTTTTAATTTTACTATACTTAATTTTTTGTTTTTTATAAACTTCATTATTATATGTTATTGGGCTAAATGATTTTCCTACTTCTATATCATTTGAATAATATTTTTTGTATATAGCTACTTGATGTAATCCATAGCTACCAGTTATTGATATTTTTATTCTAAATCTGCTTTCAAATGATTTTGTTTCCTCATTGAAATTATTAGCTTTATTTACTTCTTCCATTACATTAAAGGTTTCAAAGCTATTTCTAAAGCAATAAGAAAAATCATATTTTCCTAAATATGTAATATAGTAATCAGTTAGGATATTAAATATAGAAGCTGTAACATCACCAGTGTTATGTTCTATAACACTTATTCTAACTTCTGGATTTATTAGTGCATCCTTGTTTGTATTAATAACTCTAAAAATCAACAAATCAAGTTCAGGATTATAAATTATTTTTTTAGAAAGTTTTATTGAATCTCTAGGATGTAACATTTTAATTGATAATATTGATATCATTAAAGCAAAATATAATGTAGCTATACAAGAATGAACTATGACTATTATTTTTCCAATATTCGTTATAGGTACTAGGTCTCCATATCCAATAGCTAATGAAGTAACAAAGGAAAAGTATATATAGTTTAAGAAACTAGTTCCATTTTCTAATATTTTTAAATTATTATATACTATCGCAAATAACATATTAATTACTATATAGTAAGTTAATAATTTTGCCATAACTATTCCAAAATTTGCATTTCTAATTTCACTAACCCAATCAAGGCTAGTTTTCTTTGGATATTTCATTAAATAACCTCACTTTAAATTAAGAGAGTTTTTTGTTTAACAAAAGCTATATATTTTAAAGAAATATATAGCTTTTATATTTATTAGTAACAAATTATATAAACATTATTTTACGCTTTTAATTAGTCTCATTATATTATCAGCAGTTACTTCTAGATTTTCTTTACTTTTTAGTTTACTAATTTGAAAATCTTGTGGAAGTCTATTTATAGTGAATATTGATGTAACACCTATTTCATAGGCTTCATCTATATCATTATCAGCTCCACCTACTATAACAGTTACTGGAATATTTTTGTTTTTAGCTTGTTTCGCTACTCCTATAACAACCTTACCTCGTAAACTTTGAGAGTCAATTTTACCTTCGCCAGTAAAAATCATATCAGCATCACTTATTATATTGTCAAACTTAACTGTTTCAAGTACTGTTTCAATTCCCATTTTTAGTTTTGAGTTAAAAAATGCAATCATACCTGCTCCCATTGCACCTGCTGCTCCACCGCCAGGAACATCTTTCAAATCTACAGCCATATCTTTATTAATAACTTCACATAGATTTATAAGGCCATTGTCAAGTTCTACAACTGTTTCAGCGTCGGCACCTTTTTGAGGTCCAAATATATATGCTGCACCTGATTCGCCATACATTGGGTTATCTATATCACACATTGTTATTATTTCTATATTTTCAATAATCTTAGAGCGTTCTGATAAGTCTATTTTAACTATATCTTTCAATGTTCCTCCTACAGGTATAAATTCATTGCCTTTATTATCATAGAATTTAACTCCTATAGCTGCAGCTGCTCCTGTTCCTCCATCGTTTGTACTTGAACCCCCTAATCCTACTATTATCTTTTTACAACCTCTTTCTGCTGCTGCTAAAATTAGCTGACCTACTCCATATGTAGTAGTTTTTGTTGGATTTTTTCTATCTTCAACTAATGGAAGGCCTGCACAGCTTGCCATTTCAATTACTGCAGTTTTGCCATTATCTATTAATCCATAAAAAGCTTGCATATCTTCAAAATATGGATTTTTAACTGTTTCATATAACTTTTCTCCACCTAGTGCCTTTAAAAAGCAATCAACACTACCTTCACCGCCATCGGCAACTGGAATTGATACTATTTCACATTTAGGAAAATACATTTTTATCTTTTCTGCAATTATGCTACAAATCAGTCCTGAACTTAATGTTCCTTTAAATGAATCAGGGATTAATACTGCCTTTTTCATATATACACTACCTTTTCTTTATTCAACAACCATTACAGAAACTCCATCAGGAATAACTGTTACTGTGGCATTGTCATTTCCTAATATTTCTTCTGCTTTCTTTAATGCATCTTTTACATTTTTGGCCGGTATCATATGGAAATCCTTTATAGTTTCATCGTCTGCATCTGAAACATAAATAATTTTAGCCTTTTGTAAAACTCTAATAAAAACTTGTGACTGCCATTGGTCTGCCTCAGTTTCATTTCTGCCTCTTGATACAAAGGTATCTAATACCTTCTTAATATCATCAGCTTCTTTAAATGTTTTATAAAATACGTCGCCGCCATGCCCATCGCTTGATTTAGCAAGCATAATAATAACTCCATCTTGTTTTACAGTAACTTCTGCTGCTGTCATACCCTTTACTGCCTGATAAATATTTTGGTCTAATGGATAACCACCATTTGTTGAAACTACTATATCAGCTGATACTGCCTTAACTTTACAAAGTCCTGATAAAAACTCACAGCCTTTTTCATGTGCTTCAATTGCATCTCCAGCCACAGCATAAATAACTTCTTTTTTATCATTAATTATAACATTAACTATATAAGCGAGTCTAGCTGTTTTTGCTGCCCATATCATATCTTTATGTATAGGATTACCTTCTAATATTCCTGTTCTTGAATTAGGGTCAGCTATAAATTCTGAACTATGGTTAGCAAGAACTGTCAATCGACTTGCAATACCTGGAAGAACGCTTTTTCTTCCTCCTGAATATCCAGCAAAAAAGTGAGGCTCGATAAACCCTTCTGCAACAAGAAGATCCGCTTCAGTAGCAAGTTTATTTATTATCAGTTCTCCACCTGAAGGTAATATCCCTAATTTTACAAACATACTTTCATCATCACAATCATGTATATAAATTTTTTCATTACTCACTATTTCATTTCCAAATTTTTCGATTAATTCATTTCTCGTAGTTTCTCTATGGCAACCTGTAGATATTAGTATAGTAATATCTGCTTCTGGATTTCCTCTGCGTATTTCCTCTAACATTAATGGCATAATAATTTTACTTGGTACAGGTCTCGTATGGTCGCTAGATATAATTACTATTTTATCTTTATCTTTTGCCATGCTACTTAATCTATCTGAGCCTATAGGGTTTTCTATAGCCTTCCTCACTAATTCAATCTGACTTCCTTCAGGTGTATAGTGATGTAATTCGCTTACAAGAACTGACTGAAGTCTATCATCAGGAACTTCCAATACAACTTTTTCCTTACCGTATGGTAACTCAACTTTTGCCAAATTTATACCTCCTAGATTCTACTAATTTTTTTATAATATATTATCATAAGTAATCCCTTACCTTGATATAATTAATTCATATTCAATTGATTTGTATAGTCCTCTTTAATCTTTAACTGTTATACTGTCTTTCTTCTACCATTTGCCCTTTTATCTAAATATGCAACAAATAAAGGACAGCAAATCGCAGTTACAATAATAGAGGCTGCTACTTGAACTGTTGCAGCTGTAGCTATTATGGCAATAGATGGATCAACTGCTGCAATTGCTTCTGGTGTACCTACAGCATTCCCTGCTGTAGTACCTATTGCCGCACCAACTGCAGGATTTTTAGCTTTTAATAATTTCAAAACAAGGTAACCGCCAATTCCAGTTATTATTGTTGTAATTAATCCTAGAATTATTCCAGGTCCACCAGCTGTAATTATTTGCCCAAAATTAAGAGCCGCACCTAATGGGAAAGCAAAGAATGGAATACAAATAACCGTTCCTTTTGCTAAAAATTCTCTTAAATCTTCATCTAAATTTCCTAAAATGAATCCTATAATAATTGGAACTACAGATGCAACAAGTGACATAAATGGAATAGAAGCAAGCCCTGATGCACCAAGAGCTATCATAGTAAAGAATGGGCCATCATTTATTGATAATATAGATATTGCTCCTACATCAGAAGCATCACCATACTGACTAGCTAAAGCTGCATAAAGACCACCATTTGAATTTGTTAATGCTGCTATAACAGCAACTGGACTTATTCCTAATACACCCTTAATTCCCCACATAGTACCTATGAACCATCCTATACCAGCACCAAGAATAAACTTAACAAGTGTTAAGCTAAATCCCTTTGCTAATGAACTTCCTGCTTGCCTAACATTAATCTGAGCACCATTACAAAGTAAAAAAAGAGCAATTAAAGCCGATGCACTGTCTCTAAACAGTGCTGTAGTAAAACCACCAATATTTAATACCTCAGGAAAAAATGTATTTATTGTTGCTCCTAAAAGCAAAGGAACCACCATTATTCCACCAGGTACTCTTTGAACATTTTTTAAAATTTTCATTGTTTTCCTCCTAATTTATATTTAACCGTTTTCACATTTTTATGTATTTATATCAAGTAATTATATTAATACATTTATATTTTTTAAATTCCATTAATAGTAAAATCATCATTAAAAACATTTTATTATTATATCCTATTTTAATTCTATTAAACTAATTATACGAAAAACTAAAATAATATTATTAAACAAAAAAGGCTCTATGTTTCTATTGAAACATAAAGCCTTTAATTAATATAAATCATTCTATTAGTTATGATAATCAGTCATCTAATTAGTTAAATTATTTTAATATATTATATTACTGTCCAACCGCCATCTACACTAAGAATTTGACCAGTGGTATAGCTTGAAGCATCTGAAGCAAAGTAAACGACTGCACCATCAAGCTCTCCCTTCTTACCTATTCTTCCCATTGGACAATAAGTTTTAACAACTTGAGTGAAAGCTTCATCTGAAACTACGTCTTGAGTCATTTCACTTTCAAAGTATGCAGGTCCAATAGCATTAACAGTAATATTATATTTTGCCCATTCATTTGCTAATGATTTTGTTAACATAAGTACTCCTCCCTTTGTAGAGCAATATGCTGTTAACGGTAAACCTGTCATAGCAACTTGACTATGTATTGACCCAATATTTATGATTTTACCATATTTATTTTCAATCATATTCTTTCCTACTTCACGAGCAAAATAATAAACACTATTTAAATTCATGTTAATCATTGTTTGCCATAATTCATCAGTTTGTTCTTCAGCTGGCCCAAACAAACCAATACCTGCATTGTTAACTAAAATATCAATTTTACCATACTGTTTTATTACAGTATCAACAACTGCTTTAATTTCTTCTACTTTTGTAACATCACATTTAATTGGTAAACATTTCACACCAAGTTTTTCTATTTCTGTCTTAACTAAATTTAATTTCTCGAGTCTCCTTGCAACGATTGCAACATCAGCACCTTGCTTTGCAAGAGCTGTAGCAAATTGCACCCCTAAACCAGAAGAAGCTCCTGTTACTATAGCAACTTTTCCTTTTAAATCAAATAAATTAGTCATTATATATCTCCCTTCCCTTTTTAATTTATATTAATATAGCATATTCAAATTTTTCATACAAGTATATTTTTACATATATTACTTTTTTTTCTATTTTTTACTCTTAACATTAATACTTTTCTTTATTAATCAGCTAAGGAAGACAACACTGCTGCTTTTGATATAATACCTCTTAAAACACCATCCTCATTAACAACTGCAATTGGATGTTTAGCTTCAGCTGCAAAAGTTATAATATCATTTATTAAAGTATCTTCATTAACAGTATAGTCGTCTGTTTTTATTAAATCAAAAAGTTTAATATTTTCCTTGTTAGCTTTAATTGCATCATCGATTGATACAATACCTTTATATCTCATTTTACTGTCAACAGCATAAGCAGTTGACACAGAATTTTGCTGCATTTCACGAATTGCTGTTTTTGCTGAATCATTTTCTCTGACCATACATGATGGTGTTATCATTATATTTTTAACACTTACAACTTTCGTCTTGTCAGCACTGACAATGAATTTCTTTACATAGTCATCAGCAGGATTTGTTGTCATATTTTCAGGAGTATCTATTTGAACAACTTTACCATCCCTCATAATTGCAACTGTATCTCCAAGCTTAAAAGCTTCATTAATATCATGTGTTATAAAAATTACAGTATTTCCAATTTTTCGTTGTATAGATAAAAGTTCAAAATGCATGTCCTTCCTTACCAATGGGTCTAAGGCTGAAAACGGTTCATCCATCAATAAAATTTCAGGATTATTTGCTAATGCTCTAGCCAGTCCTACTCTTTGTTTCATTCCACCTGAAAGACTATTAATAGACTTATATTCCCACCCATCAAGACCAACAAGTTTTGTCATTTCAATAGCTCTTTTCTGTCTTTCTTCTCTGCGCATTCCTTTTACTTCTAGGCCATATGCAATATTGTCCATTACATTTCTATGAGACATAAGTCCAAAGTTTTGAAATACCATAGATATTTTATTTCGTCTAAATTCTATAAGCTCTTTTTTGCTGAATGATTTAACATTTTTACCATTGTATGTTATTTCTCCAGAGGTGGGTTTTAATAATCCATTAAAGCATCTTACCAATGTAGATTTGCCAGATCCAGACAACCCAATTATAACAAATATTTCTCCTTGTTTTACTTTAAAAGATACATCCCACAGTGCCACTGTAACACCTGTTTTTTTATATACTTCATCCTTATTTGAGCTTTCATTCATCATTTTTGCTGCTTCTTTTTTGTTAATACCATATAACTTAGTAATATTTTTTACTTCTATAATATTGTCATTCATTAATCGCTCACCTCTTTTTTCTTAATAAATCCTTGTGTGAGGCGATCAAAAATTATTGCTATAATAACTATTGCTATGCCAGGCAACAATGCTTTACCCATTTCCACACGATTAGTAGCAATCAATATATCTAATCCAAGACCTTCCGCACCTATAATTGCACATGTTACAACCATTGACATTGCCATCATAATTGTTTGATTCACTCCTGTCATGATTGTAGGAATTGCCTGTGGAATCTGGACTTTTATAAGAGCCTGAATTTTTGTAGAGCCAAAAGCTATTGCAGCTTCTTTCACTTCTTTGTCTACATACATTATTCCATGACTTGTCAAGCGTATCATAGGCACAATTGAATAAATAATTGTTGCCAAAAGAGCAGGCATAATACCAAGGTTAAACAACATTACAGCAGGAACAAGATAAACAAATGCAGGCATAGTCTGCATCAAATCTAAAATTGGTCGTATAATGCTTTCTGCACGTTTACTCATAGCTATAAGTATTCCAAGAGGAAACCCTAATACTAGCGAAATAATTACTGCTGCTGTTACTATACTTACTGTTTCAATCATATGTTCCCACATTCCTGCTGATCCAATGAAAAACAACAATGCACCGTATAACAAACCTACCTTGATTTTCTTACTAACCTTATATCCTAAAAATATTACTAATAATATTAATATAAACCATGGAATAGAAGTAAGCAACCAATTGATTCCTTGTACACCTTCAATTGCCACAGACCTAATAGCATCCAGTATCTCCTTGTAATCTCTGCTAAACTGCTTTACAACATCATCAATTACTGTACCTATTTTAAACTGCAGTGACTGAGGAAATGAGAAAATATTATTCATATATATTATGTCCTTTCTAAAAGATTATTCATTCAAATAGGCTTGTACCTTTTCTGCGTTTTCTTCAGGCAACCATTCATCTAATAAATAATCGTTTTCTTTAAGTAACCATTTTGCTGTTTCTTCATGACTTGCTTGTGTTTCATCAAGATATGCAAGCGCATCAGCTATTAATTGACTTCCTGTTTCATATTTCTTAAAAAATTCAAGCAAATCAGGAGCTTTCTCCGCAAACTTATTACTACTTACTATTTTTAATTCTTGTTTTGGAAACTCACATTTTCCATCCATAAAAACATCAACATCATATGGAGCATCTTCCAACAAAACTAAGTCTAACTTTCCGCTTACCCATGTAGGTTCATAACAGTATCCAACCCATGCTTCTCCTATGTTATAAGAAGATACTAATGATGCAAATAAGGTTGCTTCACTACCTAATCTTGCATAGTTAAACATTTCATCTAAACCATAATATTCGTATTTTTTATACAAAACTTCATCTGCCATCCATCCAGGTATAGAACCATATATCCGACCTTTTGTTTTATCTTCATAATCAGGGAATACGTCTGGATACTTCTTCAAGTCCTCAACGGTTTTTAAATCTGGTGCCATAGGTTCTATACCTCTTTCAACATCACCTTCAATTACATATCGCGGTACATAAAGACCTTGTGCACTGTCTGGAACTAATATGCCAACATCAATAATATCTCCATTAGCCACATCTTCCGGATAACTTGCCACATTGTCTGTCCAACTTTCAATATCTAAATCAACGTCGCCTGTTATTATAGCTTGCCAGTTCATAGTAGATGAAGCTGATGATGTCTCAAAAGTATAACCATCATAGCCATGTTCAACTATTACTTTAGCGATTTCATTGTGCAGTTTTTGACTGTCCCACCCATTATCTGTTACAATAATATTAACAGGTTCTTTTGAAACTGATGCTTCATTACTGCATCCCGTAATTATAGAAACCATCATTAGGATGGCTAACATTAATGTAAAAAATTTCTTCATATTTCCTCCTTTAATTTCAAATTATATTTTTTAAAATAATTAGATCATATTTGAAAACATTTGCATAAAATAAATAGTAATATAATAAAATTGAATTTAAATAGTGACAATAAAAAATAAAAATAATAGATAATTAATACAGATTATTGTCACATTAGCTCATATTTTTTTGTTTTTCCCGCTTTGTTTGAATTGATTTTTAAATCTACTAGAATTTAATGGATGAAATCATAATATCTTATAGGTATATTAGACAATTTTTACTATTTATAGGTTATATGTCATTATTATATATATTTTTCTTTTATTTGTCAAATCATTAACTAATTACTTTAAATTTTTACCAAATATATTTTTTTATGAAGCGATTATGCTGATGTTTTTATAATTGTTATAGACAAGCTCCTATGTTATAATAAGTTATCTAGGAAATTGTAAAATGATTTTTTGATAACTGTTGATAGAATCTAATAAAAAATAGCAAAAAAAAAGAAAAACAAGTTAAAGCAAGTGAAATAATTGGATTTAAGGGCAACCTTAATACACCTACGAACATTGAAATATCAATAACTTTAAGCATTAAGAAATTATGCAATTAGTGGTTTAAGACTTCTAAGATACTGTGGACAACTTAATCTGTGTGCGATAATTGCTGTGAATTGACTAGCAATTCCTGCAATAAGCACATCAGCTTTAGTAGTAAGATGGTCACGAGATTTTCTTCCGGCTATGCACATGTTCATTTTAAAATGGTTAATGGCTCTTTCTACAACAGTACGTATTTTATACAACTCATTCCATTCATCAGAATCACGTTGTAAGCCTGGAAACATACGAAAACTCATATTTTCATAAGTGTAAGTAGTTCTACCTTTTTTGGCAGTGCTGCACGGATTGTCACAATTACAAACAAATTGACCTCTTTCCATATGAACTTTAGGGCATATCCATTTTATACGGTCGGCACGACCCTTTTCACGGCAAGGCCCACAATATTTCATAACCAAAGAGGAGTCATTTGGACATAATGGATAACCATATTCATTGTAACCAACTTTTTTAAGAGTACTTTCATTCCTTGTATTGTAAGGGATAATTGCTTTTTTAAAATTAAATTCATCTTTTAAAAAAGTATAGGTTTCAATAGTATCAAAGGCGGAATCTCCAAGAAAAGTCGATGGGTGAAAATCAGGATGAAGTTCAAAGAAGTCTTGTAAAACCGGTTTTAATGCAGAAGAATCACCGATTGATTTATCCTCGTCAGGGGAATCGGATTTCTTGTCAATTTCAATATCTTGATGCTTTTGTTTGAAGTCATCATCCAAGAAAGCAATATTACGCACAAGTCCTAAACCATTGGTGATAATAGCAAATTTGTCGGCATAACAGAAATGACCATTAATGTACATCTGTTTAGCATCAGGAGAAGATGTAGCTTGAGAAGGCATTAGACCATAAGCCATTTTGTATGGATCAACGTTAAGATTATTCTTATAGTAAGTTTTAAGCTGTCTAATGAGAGTATTCAAATACTTAGGATTGTTTTCTTTAACATATAATTCAATTCCGGAAGTATCAAGTGTAATAATTGAAGCAAGGGTAGAATCGATAGCTTGACAGATAGGTTCAGTATAGTCAACCATTTTAGAGAACATAAGCTCTAATTGAGGTATAAAGGTCTGTTTAAAACGTGTAAACATAGGGGCGTCAGGCACTTTTGTAAAACCACAGAAATCACGCAATTCGCGACATAAAGAAAGTAAATTGATAAGTAAAGCATCAGTAGGAATGGTTAATATCTTCTGCAATATTAAAGCAGATAAAAATCCTTTTAAAGGATAATCCCTTTTTCTGCCTATTGATAAGTGGAAAGCACAGTAAAATTCCACTGGTATGAAATCACATAAATTAATATGTTCTTCTAATAGTGAGAAGAATGTAGATGTGTCAGATGTTAGTAAATCTTGACATTCACTGAAATTTTCAGCAAGTGTTAGCTGAGAGTATTTAATAGACATAAGTTTCCTCCTGTTGTAGTTTTTGTTTGTTGGTACTTACATTATACCATAACAGGAGAGAAATTTATATATAAGATTAACACTAAACCCATCTAAATCAATGGGTTTGGGCATTTAACAAATGCCTATATAATAAGTTATCAGTAAGGAGAATAAAATGAGACTTATCAAGGTTAGTACGCAACATAAAAAAGCTTTTATAAATTATTATAAAAAACAATATTTAAATAATCCATTAAAACGGGATTCAATGTCAGGTCTGCTTAAAGGATTGCTATATGGAAAATCCGAGTTATGCAAATCAATTGATTTAGAACCACTTATGGTTATTGATAAAGATAAAATAGTTATGATTTGCGTATTGGCATTTGCTCATCGGATGCCTGATTATTTACAAATTGGATTTTTTGAAACAGATGAATTAAACTTAGATGCTTTTAATTTGATTTTAAACAGAGCAGAAAGCTTGGCTAGAGAAAAGGGTGCAACTAAATTATCTGCTTCTTTAAACATACATGTCAACTATGGTTTAGGATTTTTAGCAAGCGATTATGATAAGAAACAAAACTTTGGAATGGCTCATAATCCTGAGTTTTATCATGAATATTTCAATAAAACAGGTTTTGACACTATAGAAATGGTAAGCTATAAAAAGGATATGAGGTTGACAGATAAGCTAATTGGCGATGAAATTGCCGATAAACTTTCAAAGAGATATATAGTGAGAGAAGCTGATTTTCATAACTTAAAAAGCGAATGTTTAATATACACTGAAGTAAATAATAAAGCCTTTAATGAACACCTATTTTATTATCCGAGAATAAAGGAAGAAGATTATGAGCTTTTTAAGGACTTAAAGTATCTTCTAAAACCTGAGAATTTGTTATTTGTTGAGAAGGATAGCATACCTGTAGGATTTATGCTTTGGTATCCAGACTTTAATCAAATTATGAACCCATGTGATACTGTAGGATTAAAAACAGTTATTAAAAATAGGTTGTTTAGTAATAAAATAGATACTTTTAAAATTGTTGAAATGGGAGTAATCCCTAGCGAAAGAAACCGAGGTGCCATTCTTGCCTTGTTTAATTATTGTTTTAATTGCATTAAAGATAAGTACGACTATATGGAATCCGGGTGGATATTATTAGATAATTTTAAGTCTAAAAATTTCGGCATTAAATGGGCTGATTGTGAAGCAAAACGTTATAAAGCATATATTAAGGAACTGTCATGATGTATACAATAAAAAGCTTAACTGAAGAAATAAACAAATTACATTTGCCTTATAATAAAGAATTCAAGGAATTAACACCCCTTCTTAAACTCCTTGAAAAAGTAAATCCTTGCAGTCAAGAATATGAGCTTATAGATAACAATATAATTATTTCATATAAATTAAAGCTTAATTTACTTAATTTTAAAAATATTTTTCCATTAATAATATATGTTCAAATAATAGGGTTACCAGTTTCTGTATGTTTGCAAGGTTACTATGGAGACTCTGAATTAATTAAAAAAGCTATTAATCAAAGAAAAGGATTGAAAGTTATTTTAAACTCTGATTCTCCCTTTAAAGGAGGCGGAAAAACATTATCAACCTTTGTTTTTAATAATAGATTTTCAACCTTTAATGAATATTTAAATTCTTTAAGAAGTTCTTATAGAAGAAGAATTAACAAAGCATTGAAGTATAGAGATAAACTTATTATAAGAAATTTCAGCAATAAAGAATTTAATGATGAACATTATATCCTATATTTAAGTATTATGGACAGAACTGAAAACCCCTTAGAAACACTTCCCATTGAGTTTTTTAGGGAATATAAAGCAGAATTATATGAATTTATTGATAAAGACACAAATGAATTAATTGGATTTGTTCAGCTAAAAACATTAAAAAACAAGCTTTATTTTTTGTTTGGAGGATTCAAAAAAGAAGATGTTAATAAATATGATATTTATTACAATATGCTACTTAAAATAATTGAAACAGGGATAAAAAAACAAGTTGAAGAAATAGAATTTGGACAAACTGCTGAAGAAAGCAAACTTAAAATAGGATGCAGAGAAAATTATAAATATTTATATGTTCACCATAGCAATCCATTATTAAACTTTTTCATTCAAAAGTTGGTGCCTATATTTACTTATAAGACATACCCTGTAAAACACCACGTATTTAAAGCTGAGGATAAAAAATGATTGTATTTTTAAAGAAAGTAAGAATCAAGACTGTTTTTTCCATTTTTGAACCAATTGTAACTGAACCTCTAGAACTGTGTTATTTGAAGTCCGTATTAAATAACATGGATATAGAAAGTTATATAATTGATAAACAGTTTGGTTTAAAGGAACCTTTAAATGTAATACCCAGTGCAGTAGTGCTAACAGGGTACAATGTTGCTGAAAATGAAATTATTAAGGAAGCAGGCATTTATAAAACCAAGTATCCCAAAGCTAAAATAATTGTAGGAGGGGTCCATGCCCAAATAAACTTTAAAGAATTTCTAACAAAAGAAATTGATTATATATGTCATACACAAAGTTTAAATACTTTTAAAGAGTTAATAAAAAATATCATGAATGGCGATGATAGTATAGTTGAAGGTGTAAATTTATTTCATAAATCAGCTGTACACGAACATGAAAATACAATTCCAGACAGAACCTTATTTTATAAAATGCCACATATGTTTCGTTATCTAGAGAAGAAAAATGTTGCTTTAATTAAAGGAAGCACAAGCTGTCCCTATAATTGCTCTTATTGCTTTTGCAAACTCTTAAACTACAGCTATTATATAAAAGCCGATTATAAAAGAATGATTCAAGAAATGGAAAGTATTCAGGCGAATTATTTTTGGATAATTGATGATGTACTTTTTACCGACAGAATAGGTGCGTTGGAGTTTATTGGTATAATTAAAAAGAAAGAATTAAATTTAAAAATTATCGGATATTTGAGAGCTGATTTCATTTTAAGGGAAAAAGATCTACTTCCTGCCTTAAGGAAAGCAGGTTTAACTGAGGTTATTGTAGGTTTTGAAGCTACCAACAATGAAGAATTGAAGGGTTACGAAAAAACAACAAATGCACTTAACTATCCTGAAGTCATATCCTTACTTAAGGAAAATAATATTGATTTAACAGCTTTATTTATGGTTAAGCCTGATTATAGAATAAAAGATTTTAAAAACTTATATAAATTTTTAAAGAATAACAAAATAGAGGTTTATACAATTTCAATTTTAACTCCTATAAAAGGGACAATAGATTACGAATTATTAAAAAAGAAATTAACTACACTGGATCCAAGAAAATTTGATTTTCTTCACTTAGTTTTAAAACCAAACTTGCCTAAATGGATGTTTTATTTGCTTTTTTATAGTGTCCATGCAAGGCTGTTGAAATCTAAGAGAGTTTGGAAATACCTATTGAACAGTATAACCAATAGAATGGAGAACATATGAAATCAACTATATGGAATTTTTGGGCTAAGAGATATGACAAGCTTTGGGTTCAGAAATACTCCTTAAAACCAACAAGAAATTATATATTAAAAGCAATGAATGAAATAATGGTAAAAGAACATACAAAGGTACTGGATTTAGGATGCGGTCCTGGTCAACTTATTAATGAATTGTCTAGGAAATATAATAATCTTGATATTATGGGAATAGATTTCTCAGAAAAAATGCTGGAGGTTTCCAAGTCAAGAAATCCCCTTGCTAGTCATATAAAGTTAGATGTTTCAGAATTATATAAATTAAAGGAAAAATTCAATATAATTGTCTGTACTCATTCGCTTCCCTACTACAAAGAACCTAATAAAGTTATGAGAGAATTAAGTAAATTATTAAAGGACGGTGGTAGAATTTTCTTGGGATTTGCAAGTGGTAATAATTTCTACGATAAATTTGCTTTAAGTTTTGTTAAACTGACAACGGGTCCCGCTACGTATCCATCACATAAAGAATTTGAATATTTAATATCTCCATATTTTCAAATAGAAAATGTAAAGGTTATTAAGGAAAAATTCTACATGCCTAGAATTGCAATATACACTTTAAAGAAGGTAAATCAATGAAAGTAATATTAATAAGACCACGACCTCACAAGGAAACCATTGGACTGCAACATGTTATGATATGTGAACCCTTGGAATTTGAATACTTAATTTCTAATATACCGAACCATATTAAAAATGATATTCATATAAAAATGATTGATCTAATAGTTGAAAAGAAAAACTATAAAGATATATTAATTAATGAAAAGCCAGATTTTGTTTTATTCACCGGTTATATAACTCATGTTGGAATTATAAAAGATTTAGCTAAGAAAGCAAAAGAGATTTTCCATAATGTGATAACGGGAGTTGGTGGAGTTCATGCGGAAGTTGTTCCTAATGATTTTAATTCTGATTTTATTGACTTTATTTATAATAAAAATGGAATCGATGGATTTAATTTAACATTAGAAATGTTACTTGAACATTTCGATGTAAATAAAATAAATGAACAATTGAATACTTACAATTTCAAGAATGACAATTTTAAGTATAATTATCCTGATAGAAAATCTGTTTCTAAATATAGAAGTCATTATTACTACATGTTCCACAGCCCTTGCGCTTTAATTAAAACTTCCTTTGGCTGTCCATATAACTGCTCTTTTTGTTTTTGCAAAGAAATTACAAAGGGCAAGTACTTTTCTAGAGATATGGAAGATGTTATTAATGAACTAAAAACCATTGAAGAAAAAGAAATCTATATTGTTGATGATGATTTTTTATTTGACAGAAACAAGCTTAGACATTTTATAGATTTAGTTAAGGACAATAATATCCAAAAAAATTTCCTAGTTTACGGCAGAGCTGATTTTATTACAGAAAACGCTGATATTATAGCTGAATTAAAAAGCATTGGTTTGCAGGCTGTTATAGTGGGAATAGAATCTGTAAGAGCAAGTGATTTGCAAGCCTATAACAAAAAAACCACCAAAGAAATTAATGAAAAATGCATAAAAATATTAAAGGATTTGGATATTGAACTATATGCAACATTGATTATTCCTCTAGATTTTACTATTACAGATTTTGCTGAATTAACCAGTTGGCTAAAAAAACTTAATGTAAGATTTGTAAATCTTCAGCCACTTACCCCTTTGCCAGGTACAGAAATCTTCAATTCATATACATCTGAATTGATAGTTGAAAGAAATAGCTATGAGGTTTGGGATATGGCTCATGTAGTGTTAAATCCAAAATTCATGAGCATAAGAAGATTCTATTACGAATTGCTAAAGGCTTATTACAAGGTAATTATGAGACCTAGCCACTTAACTGTGTTAATAAAGAAATACGGATTAAAAGCCAATTTAAAAATGCTTGCAGGCAGCAGTTTTGTAAGCATGCAGTATATACATAAGATTGTGAGGGGACGCTAATGAAAAAAATATTGCTCATACAACCAAGTCCATACGACCAAAATCACATGCCAATTAAGAAGAAAAGGTTGTATTTTGTAGGTCTTGCCATGCCCCTTTTAGCAGCTATGATGCCTGAAGATTGGGAAACAGAAATAATACTTGAAATAATGGAGGACATACCTTGGGACACTGACGCTGATATAATTGGAATTAGCTCTATGGGTCATGGTGTTATAAGGTCCTTAGATATTGCAAAAGAATTTAAGGAAAAAGGCAAGACAGTAATTTTAGGAGGTTACATGGTCAGCATTATGGCTGAGGAAGCAACAAAATATTGTGATGCTGTGGTAGTTGGTGATGCTGAGCTTGTTTGGAAGGATCTTTTGGAGGATTATACAAAAGGTACTCTTAAAAAAATATATGAAAAGAATTTAGAAAAGGGGACTTTGTCCACACCTTTGCCAAGATTTGATTTAATTATCCACAAAAATATAGGAGATTTCCTCCCTGTTCAAGCAGGAAGGGGCTGTCCTAACACTTGTAGCTTCTGTTCAGTTGCCTGTTTATACAAAGGACATTATATTAAAAAACCTCTTGAAGAAGTTGTAAGAGATATAAAACAAATTAAGAATCTTGGATTTAAAAAATTCCTTCTGTTGGATGATAATACTTTTTCTGACAGAGAATATTTGCATAAATTGTTAGAAGAAATAAAGAAACTTAATATGGAATGGATGAGCCAGTGTGACATCAGAATAGGAAAAGAAAATAAGTTATTAAAAGAATTAGCTGAAAGTGGCTGCACTACTTTGAGTTTTGGCTTGGAAAGTATATCACGAGAAAGTTTAGTAGGAATGAACAAAAGTTGGGCTAATCCTGCTATGTATCCTGAGCTAATTGAAAATATTCAATCTCATGGAATTGATGTTTCCACTGAAATGGTTGTTGGAGGAGATGGAGACACTCTGAAGTCTATAAAAATGACAAAAACATTTATAGAAGAAAACAAAATTTCTGTTCCGCGATTTTACATTTTAACGCCTATTCCTGGAACTAAGTTTTTTAAAGAGATCAAAGCTGAAGGAAGACTGGTTAATGACAATATTTATTCTTTTGACGGAACTCAGGCTGTTCATATACCGAAAAATATGACTCCTCAAGAACTTACTCAAGCTTATTGGGACTTATACAAATCATTATTTACTTATAAATCAATTATTAAAAGAAATATTTTAAGAAAAGAGTTTTTAAAGAAACCAGGCAAGTATTTGTTTTATAGTATCGTTAATTTGTTTTACAAATATCAGATTAAGCGAAGAATCACGCCAAATATATTTTAAGAATAGAAAAAGGAGTTTAATGCGTAATGCCTTACTCCTTTTTTGTAACTTATATCTCTTCGTGTGCTGTTAGTTTTTTAGCCATCCAACCTTTGCCTTCTACCATACGTGTTACTATCATAGAAACTACAGTATCCCCTGTAGCATTTAAACAAGTTGCAGGTGGATCTACCAAGAAACCTATAGTTGCAATAATTGGAAATGCTTCTGGTGGGAATCCATAAATATTAACTATTAGCATTTCTCCTATAAGTCCTCCACCAGGTACTCCTGACATTACAACTCCTCCCAAGATTGATAACAAAATAGCCGTAAAATATGTTCCTATGCCTGTAAACTCTTGACCAAAAATTCCAAATAAAAACGCAATTTTTAGTACTGATGAAAGAACTGTTCCATCCATGTGCATTGTAGCACCTATTGGTAGTATAATTTCACGAATATCTTTTGGAACTCCTATACGAGAAGCAGCTTTTAGGTTAACAGGCATTGTAGCTATTGAACTTTGAGTTGCAATTGAAGTAACTGTAGGTTCTATAATATTTTTAAAGAATATTTTTACGGCAAGCATTCCTCCTGCATAATATGTATATGCTGCAAATGCAATAAAGAAATAAGCAATACATAATGGATAATAAACAATCATTGCTCTTCCATAGGCTCCTAACAACTGAGGTCCAAATTCACCTATTAAACTAGCAAAGTAAGCACCCAAACCTATTGGGGCATACAGCATTATTAATCCTATAAATTTCATCATAACTTTTGATAAAGCTTCTAATGCTCTTGCAACAATATTGTCCTCTCCTCCTACTGCACTAACACAATAACCGAATAAAATTGAAAATACTATTAGAGGCAACATGTTCGACCTTGATAACAATTTAGCGAAGTCATTAACAGTTAAAGCCTGAACAATTTGACTTGCGAGTGATAACTCCTCCAATTCAGTTTCTGTTACTCCTAATTCCAAATTAACTCCTTGTGCGGGAGGAAATACATTAACAACAACAAGAATTAAAATAGCTGCAATTAACCCTGTGACCACAAATGTTAAAAACATATTTCCTAATATTTTCCCAAGGCGTTTCATGTTTACCATACTTCCTACAGCACTTGCAATTGTAATAAAAACTAAAGGCGTAACAGCAGTAAACATCAAGTTTAAAAATATATCGCCAAAAGGTTGCAATACAGTTGCTTTTTCTCCGAATATAAGTCCTATAATACTTCCTACAGCAATAGCTATAATTAATGTAATTGAAAAACGATAGTTTTCCCAAACTGTTTTTTTCGATGTACTCATATTAGACTCCTTTTAATTTAATTTATTACACTACTTTATTTTATAGCTATTAAATGCATAATATAACTAAAACGTGTTAATATTAGAAATTTACCTCTTTATCCATTCGGTAATGAACTATACCACAGACTAATGTATGCCTATAACAATCTATACTTTAAATGTTGAATTTTATTAACTTTAATTTGGTATCCATAAAACAGTTAGATCCAAGTGGTATAGTTAACATGGGAAAACAATGACCTGATTTGACGTTATACATAACTGGCTTCTTATAATCTTCTAGTACATCTTTTAACATCTCAATAACTGTATAGTCTTCGTCTTTTTCATTAATACAATCAGTAAAATCTCCAAAAATTATGCCAGTGGCATCCTCAAGTTTATTTGAATATTTTAGTTGATACATCATCCTGTCAAGTCTTCTAACATTTTCATCAACATCTTCAATAAATAAAATTTTACCTTTTGTATCTACTTCATACGGAGTACCTATCATTGAAACAAGTAATGATAAGTTGCCACCAATGATGGTTCCTTCAGCGGTACCATCAATCATAACCTTGAAATCCTCACCTATTGGATTTTCTAAAATATACTCGTCCTGCATATTTAAAACTTTCTCAAAACTTTTCTTAGTAAATCCATCATAAGCATTAAGCATATTTGATTTTACCATCGGCCCATGAAATGTTATAAAACCACAATTCTGATTAAAATTAACATTAAGATTTGTTACATCGCTGTAACCGACAAATATTTTAGGATTATTTTTTATCATTTCAAAATCTAGTTTATCCATTATATGTGAACTTGTATCTCCACCTCTTATGCACCATATTGCTTTAACTTCTTTGTCTGCAAACATCTCATTAATATCCTCTGCACGTCTATAACCTGTTCCTGCAGAATAACCATGGATAGATTCGTATGTACATTTACCCATTTTAACTTTATAACCCATGTCTTCAACAAAATTCTTGCATAAATCAGCTTCTTTATTAGTCACTGGTGATGAAGGAGCAATAATTGCAATTGTATCACCCTTTTTCAACTTGTTCGGAAATATCATTATTTATCCCTGCTTTCTATTAAAAAACTATATTTGTGATAATTGCTGCAGCTATTAAACTTATAGCATCAACAATCAATCCTACTGATAATGTATGTCTTACTTTTGTAATCTTTGCAACTCCATAATATACAGCTATACAATACATGGTTGTTTCAGTTGAACCCATAGAAATGGAGGCCATCCTTCCAATCAAAGAATCTGGTCCATGTGTGTTGAACAATTCTACCATCATACCTTCAGCTCCACCACCTGATAACGATCTCATTATCCCCATTGGGAGAATTTCTGCAGGCATGCCTATTAAATTTGTTATAGGACTGAAAACTTTAACAACATAATCCATTGCTCCAGAAGCCCTGAATATACCTATAGCAGCAAGCATTGCAACCAAATATGGTATAATTCTGATTGCAGTATTAAACCCCTCTTTCGCACCTCCTACAAACACTTCATAAACTTTTACTTTTTTAATAAAACCGTATAAAGGTATTCCTAATAATAAAACAGGTATTGCATATAAAGAAATTGAATTTAAAATATTTATTAACATATTAGCCCTCCTTTACATCTACATCAGTTTCATCTATAATTTTTTCAATTTGATATCTCTTCATTTTACTAAATAATTTAGCAAGTATTATAGCTGATACTGTTGATATCGTAGTAGCAAGAATAATCGGTCCTATTACTTCAGTGGCATTTGTAGATCCCGCAGCAGCACGTAAACCTATTACTGTAGCAGGAAGTAAAGTTACAGAAGATGTATTTATTGCAAGAAACATAGCCATTGCGTCAGTTGCTACACCTTTATGTTCATTTAATGTATTAAGTTCCTCCATTGCTTTAAGACCAAACGGTGTTGCAGCATTACCAAGTCCAAGTATATTTGCTGCAATATTCATTATCATTGCACCCATCGCTGGATGGTCTTCTGGAACATCAGGAAACAATCTCTTCATAATTGGGCTTAATGCTTTTGCCAATCCCCTTATAAGTCCAGCCTTTTCTGCTATTGCCATTATACCTAACCATAATGTCATTATTCCAATTAAACCTATGGCTATTTCAACTGCTGTGTCAGCAAAGCTAATTGCTGCGTCTGTAACAGCTTGTACATTACCTGTAAAAATAGAAACTATTACTCCAATAACAATAAAACCTAACCAAATTCCGTTAATCATCGTATATCCCCTTCCTATAAATTAATTTAATACTATATTATTCTACATAAAAAATATTATACAAAAAAAATTCCGAAATTCAGGAAATTTTCGGAATTTATATTTTAATATTATATATCTTAACTTTACCTAAAAACTTGTCTTTCTTATGCCTAATGCCTTTATCATCCTTTGATTATTATCATGAAAAAATAATGTACCGCCTTGTACAGTTTCAGCTCTAGTTTATCCAGTTTATAGTTTTTTTAATTCAATCAATTCATATTGTGATTTGAACTCTTCTCTTCTAATTTCTCTGTCTTCGTATTCCATTTCTCCCACCTGATTGTCATATGGGTCGTGTCGCCAGTATTTTTTTGGAGGATTAAAATTATGCTGGAACTCTGAATTCGCAACCATTCTAAATGGATCTAAGTTTGAAAAGTAGAAGTTCCACTTTTCTTTATTCTTGCTTCTTAATGCTCCGCCCCCAAAGGATGGATCTGCAAAAAGCCATCCAAATGGTGCCACATAAAATTGTGCCCAATCATGAGGTCCAATATGGAATGGCGTTACTGCAAGTCCTGACTGCCATTTTGCAGGAATACCTACATATCTGCAAAGAGTTATGAAAAGTAATGCCTGAACGCCACAATCTCCTTTCAAATTAAGCGCCGCATATTCTGGAATGTTTATTATTGTCGAATATGCTCTCATATATGAATAATTCACATTTTGAGTAATGTAATCATATATTTTTCTTGCCATTAATAATGGATTTGTTTCATTACCTATAATCTCCTTTGCCAATTCCTTAATATAAGGAGTAAACACAATATGAGGCTCAAATTCTCCTGTGTGAAAATTTGGCTGCTCATTTGAAACTTGTTTAAAATCTATGTCATTATATTTTAAGTGGGTCTCATAGGAATACTCAACTGAAAACTCCTGATCTTTCTGAAGTTTTACTTCAAAATAAGCAGTCCTTGACGGATAATCAACAGGGGCAATAAAAGTTGCCTCTGGAACTGTTCTAATAACTTTAATATTAGATTGCTGACATTCTATCGGAATAGGAAGATGAACCTTAATTATTTCTCCAATTCTTGCTGACTCATCTTTTACTTTAACCGTTGATTTTAAATGAATAAGATATGAAGCTTTTTTATTTTCCTTGATATCATTAATATTATCGTTTAAAAATTCACCCCTATCATCACTGTCACCACTTTTATTTAAGAGTCTTGCTTCTAAGTCAGCTCTAGTTTTAATTAATGAACCAAAAAAACTGTCATTAAATCTTACTTTACCGTCAATTAAAATCCAATCTGCCTGACTATCTTCTTGAAGAGTTATTAGTTCTTCTTCTGTAAAATCTTTTATATTATCCTTCATTTTTTTCAATGCCTGACTAAATGTATAAGGGTATTCACCTTTAATTGTTCTTATGATTTTTTTTTCCAATTCAAGCCTTTTTCTCATTGCAAAGGGTATTTGCTTATTAAGACGTAAATTAATAAATTTTATTGTTTCTTCAAAATACCCAGCACATTTTAATTTTAAAATATCTTCCGGGAGATTTACTTTTAAGTATTTTAAATCACTTATCATGTTTCCTCCTAAAATTTTATTATATTTGGATATCGTTATCCTATAATTTCCTGTTGTAAAATTTAACATATGTAGCTGCTACTGCAGCTACATATAAAAATATCCTATTCTTCATCTATTACCCTTTTTATTTTTGCACCTAAATTCATAAATTTATTTTCTAATTTTTCGTAACCTCTGTCTATATGCTGAATTTCAGTTATTTCAGTTAAGCCATCTCCTATAAGTCCAGCAATAATCAAAGCTGCTCCTGCCCTTAAATCTGTAGCTTGTACCACACTTCCTTTTAGATGAGTTATACCTTTTATTTTAGCTTGCCTTTTTGAATATTTTATATTTGCTCCCATCTTTAATAGTTCTTCCACATATCTAAATCTATCTTCCGATACCCCTTCTACTACTGTACTATTTCCTTTCAAAGTTGAAAGCAAAACAGTCATTGGTTGCTGTAAATCTGTTGGGAATCCTGGATATGGCAATGTTTGAATATTTACTGGAACTAAATCCTTTTCGTAAAAAATACGCATAGAATCTCCGTATTCTTCTATTCCCATTCCCATTTCCTTAAGTTTTGCAGTTACTGGTTCCATATGTTTAGGAATTATATCGTCAATTATAATGTCTCCTTTAGTAGCTGCAGCTGCAATCATATAAGTTCCTGCTTCTATTTGATCTGGTATTACTTTATAAGTGCATCCTTTTAATTCTTTTACACCATTTATTCGTATAACGTCAGTACCCGCTCCTTTTACATCTGCTCCCATTGAATTTAAGAAGTTAGCTGTATCAACAATATGAGGCTCTTTTGCTGCATTTTCTATTATAGTTTTACCTTCAGCATATATCGCAGCTAGCATTATATTAATAGTAGCCCCTACGCTTACTACATCTAAATAAATCCTAGTTCCCACAAGTTTAGTTGCTTGTACATTTATTCTTCCTTCAGATGTTATATTAACTGTTGCCCCTAATGCTTCAAATCCCTTTATATGCTGATCAATTGGTCTTGTTCCGATAGCACATCCACCTGGAAGTAAAGTTGAAGCTTTTTTGAATCTTCCTAAACCAGCTCCAAGCAAATAATAAGAAGCTCTCATTTTTTTTGATAATCCATTTTTTAAATAACAATCATTAACTTCACTTGCATCTATTGATAAAGACATGTCTTCTAACAAGTCTACTTTTGCTCCTAACTCAGTAAGTATTTCTTCGAATACATAAACATCATTTATTTTAGGGACATTTTGAATAATACATTTGCCTGGACACAGCAAGGTTGCAGGTATTATTGCAACTGCTGCATTTTTAAATCCCCCAATATTTACTTTACCTTTTAATTTTGCTCCACCTTCTATAACAAATTTCGACATAATAATTCCTCATTTTCATATAATTTTATGATTTCCTATTTATAAGCAACGGTTTTTTTACCCGATAATAACATTTTCATCTTATAATGATATATTATTTTTCTGACATAATCAATATAATTTTCGTAATTAGTCAAAACTTGATAAATATTTAATACTTCCGTCATTAAAATTAACTTTCCATGTAGGGTCAGAATTTATTCTAGTAATGTACTTCCAATTCTCATCTTCCAAACTATAATATGTCATTTCTATGTTAATTATTTCTTTATCTTTTACATCATCATAAGTTAAAAGTCGTGGTAATGCTTCAATTGCAGGCAAAGTTCTAATCTTATCTTTTATTTCATTTATTAAAATAGCTTTTTGCATTTCGAAATTGTATATTCCTTTGTTGTCAACAAAAAAATACATATATGAATTTTCTATACTATAATCATTATGAATTTGATTGTAAACAACATAATTTACATCTTCGGATATATATCTATATGTTTCTTCAAAATCATCAGAATTTATATTTTTTTCCTTTATGAAATTTGATATAGTATCATTTATAAATTCTTCTTTTTGAATTTTTCCAGGCACTTTATTTCTTATAGTATATATTATTTTCTTTCCATCAATTATTTCAAGGGTTTCACCCTTTGAATTATTATATATAAACACATCTTCAATAGCCTTAATATTTTCTCCTAAATAATTTTGTAGTAAATCATCATTTACGTTAATCATATTATATTCTATATCTAATACAGGTAAGACATAAGTATCATCTGGTATCTCACAATTAATAATGATATTATTATTTTTTAAAATATTTTCAACATTATTAATAAAATAATCATCTGACATTACATCGTAATCTTCTGATGGAATATTATTAAATGATGCTATAACTAACGAAATGTTTATAACAATAAATGCTATTATAAGTATTGTATTAGCCTTATTCCAATCCATTCCTTCACCACTCTTCTATCAATCTGCCAGTTATTGCATTGAAAATATAACTTTTTTCATTTATTTCAATTACCCAAACTACCCTTAAAACCTGCTCCTTTGTGATTCTGGATAAATCAAAGTAACTTAAGTATATATTACTTATATTCTCAATCATATCACCTTTTAATGGTTTTAATTCTTCCATGTTTTCTTCATAATCATCTCCTGCTAAATTTGCTCTTATTACTTCAATAGCAGGTAGTATACTAATTTCATTCATCTTATTCATTTGTGTATCATCTTTATTCCTAATAAATCTCTGGTAAGATACAACTTTATTTCCTACTACATCTATTTGTAATGCTGTATTTTCTCTTACTTTGCTAAATAATATTGGCCTATCTAATATTTTATATGAAAATATAAAACGATACCCATAGTTTCCTTCATACTGAATATTTTCTATATTGCTTAAGTATCCATACTCAGGAAATCCTAAAAAATCTTCTGTGAAATTAAGAGCTGTAATAAAACTTTCATAAACACCATTTTCATTGTAAATATCTATATTTGCATCATAAAAATCTAGCAAACCTTCTTCATTGATTTTAAGTACCTTTTCAGTTCTAAACATATAAATGAGTTTACCACTTACTTCAACTGATTTTCTAACATACTCATAGTTACTTTTAAAATAGTCTTTTGCAATTTTATTAATGGCTTCAGTATCAAATACATCTAACTCTGATTGAACAAATACAGGATTCAATGCAGTTTGCTCTAAAGGAACTGGTATTCTTAATGTTTTTTCTCCAATTTTTTCTTTAAATGAATATTTTGTGTATTTATCATAATCCATTTCTTTTACAATAGCAGAAATTTCATTAGTATTTATATTATCACTTTCAATTTTAATTGTATTTTCCCCATTGTAAATATATAAAGTATTGTTGTTATCTAAATCAATTATTACATTTTTTATATTATTAATAGATTCTTTTATTGTTAAATCATCAATTTCCATATGCTCAACAAATAATTCAATTGGAATACTAGATACAAAGTCGAATTTTATATAGTTTAAAGGAAATGCTGCTGAATCTGAAATATTACTATTATCAAAGTCTTCAAGGGCATCATAAATTACATATACAGTTTTACTCCAAAAATCATGTTCATCAGAATAAACAACAGTATAATTATCTTTGTATTTTATTATATTTTTTAGTGGTTTAACTACATCCCAAAAATAAGTCTCTGGAATTTCTTCTTCTGAATCTATATCATCTTTTAAATTGTATGATATAAATTCAGGAAGTTGCATCCATACATTACTACTTAAATAAATGCATACTATAACCAATAATAATAATATTAAATTTTTTATTCTTTGACGTACCATAAAATGCCTCTATACTAATTCAGGAATTATTATTTTTATTTCTGTTCCTCTTTGAACTTCACTTTCGACAGTTAAAATACTATCATGTGCTTCTGCTATTTGTTTTGCAATTGAAAGACCTAAACCAGTGCCTCCTAATTGTCTAGCTCTAGCCTTATCAACACGATAAAATCTTTCGAATATTCTATTTTGGTCTTCCTTGGGTATTCCAATACCATCATCTTTTATGCTAATGATAATTTTACCTTTTTCTCTAATTACATTTACCCATACATTGCCATTTTCGGGTGTATACTTAACTGCATTACCTGCTATGTTAAGCATAATCTGTTCAAATCCATCTCGGTCAAAATCTATACTCAAATCATTAGGAACCTCACCCATATGCATAGTAACACTCTTATTCTTTGCTTGTATGTGCAGTTTTCTATAAATATCCTTTAACAATTCTTTTACATTTAACTTTTCTTTAGTCCAATTTGTTTGAGCATAATCCATTCTAGATAGTCTTAATAGATCACTAACCAATCTGGACATACGATCACTTTCTGAATTAATAACATTAAGAAATTCCTCTGCTATAGGTGGTTCATTTAAAGCTCCATCTAATAAAGTCTCTGCATAACTTTTTATAGTCGTTATAGGAGTTTTTAATTCATGTGATACGTTAGCAACAAATTCTTTTTGCATGTTTTCCATTTTATATTGTTCTGTGATATTTTTAAAAACAAGAATAACACCCCCTATTTCTTCTTTATTGTCCATAAAAGGTGCATAATCAATTTTATAGGTTTCACCATTACGTTGAATTATTTCGGTTCCATGCCAATCATGGGACCTTAAATCATTTAAAGACATATTTGTCATGAATTCTGAAACAGCCTTATCATAATTTTCATCATTAATTTCTAAGGAAACAATTTGCCTTGCAACAGGATTCGCGTGTATTATATTCCCGTTTTTGTCAACTGTTAAAACTCCATCTGCCATATACTTAAATGTTGTTTCCATTTTACTTTTTTCCTGATGAAGGTTTAACATAGTTGTTTTTAATTCATCTATTAAGAAATTAAACATATTTCCTAATTGACCTATTTCATCATTTGATTTCACTTCAACTTTTTGATCAAAATTTCCTTGAGACATTAATTTTGCTTTAACAGTTAATTCTTTAATAGGTCCTGTAATACTTGTTGCTAAAACAAGCCCAAGAAATACGGTAAGTGACAATGCAATTACCGTTGCTTGGGTCATTATACTTTTAGATTGATCAACTGTTTTGTATATATAATCTATATTGTTAGTTAAATAGATGTATCCTTTTATATTGCCGTTAGTATTAACGGGATATGACATATGATAAAAATCAGAATAATCAGTTTCTTCATATATGTCTGGTGGAGCAATTTCAGCTATATCACCATCCATAGATTTTGTAAGAATATAATTATTTATATTATTTGAATTAAAAGCACTTTCACCAATTGTATTCTCTACACTACCAGCTATTATGGTTTTCTTATCATCATTCAAAATTACATATACATTTTCATTATATCCTACCTGAATATTATTAATACTGTTTTGTATTTCTTCAATATGTCCATTCCAAACATCATTTTGTAATGAATCAGCTGAAACAATTAATTTAATACGGTCTTCCATATTTTTAGAATTCATTTCAATTTGTGTTTGCTCAAGTTGAGCAACAATAAACATGCCAACTATAGACATTGCAAGAAATACTAATAAAAAGTAAATTAAAATAAATCGCCATTTTATACTTTTAAACATAATTGCTCCCTATCTACTCTTGAAGTAATATCCCATTCCTCTTTTAGTGATTATATATTTATCTTCATTTGTTTCAATCTTTTCTCTAAGTCTTCTTACGGTTACATCTACTGTTCTCAAATCACCGAATTCATAACCCCATACTTCCTTTAATAAATGCTCTCTGTTAAAAACCCTATCAGAATTCTGGAATAGATATTTTAGTAAGTCAAATTCTCTATTAGTCAAATCAATAATTTTACCTTCCTTACTGACTTCATAAGTATTCATGTCAATTGTAAGATTACCAGCATTCACAATTTTTGACTTCATTTCTTCTTTTACTGTCGAAAGTTTAACTCTTCTTAGATTAGCTTTTACTCTTGCAACTACTTCTTTGTTACTGAAAGGTTTCGTAATGTAATCGTCTGCTCCAAGCTCTAATCCTGTTATTTTATCATTTTCTTCTTCCTTCGCAGTTAACATGATAACAGGCATTACATATTCCATACGAATTTCTTTAAGAATTTCAAATCCATTTTTTTTAGGTAGCATAATGTCAAGTATCACTAAATCTGGTTTCATTTTATGAACTTTCTTTATAGCTTCATCACCATCATTTGCAGTTTCTACTTCGTAACCTTCTTCTTTTTGCAAATTATATCTAATAATCTCAGCTATTGGTCTTTCATCGTCTACGACTAATATTTTCGGCATTTATTTCACCTCTATTTTTACAGTTGATATAGAAATTTATAAACAATCAATTTTTTATTGTTTCTCTATATCTTAACTATTATTTAATCATTTATATTATACCATGTTTTTTAAAAATGAACACCATCTTTATTTAAAAGCATAAATTAATTTAGGAAGGTGATTAAAAATGAAAAATCATATATATAGTGAAAAACTTTGTCCAATTGTTCAAGGAAAAATAAATTCTAAGGATAAGGACATTATACCAATAATTATCAGCTATAAGAATAACAAAAAAATAGCAGAGGGTAAAATTTCTTCATTATCTAACAAATTCAATTATGAACTTCCTATTGTTAATGGTTGTGCTTGCGATATGAATACTGAGTCGATTATTGAATTTATGAAAGATCCGGATATTGAATATATAAGTTATGATGCGAGAGTGTTTGCAGTTATGGACATTGCAAGGAAAGCAATAGGCGCAGATAGAATTCTAAATACTAACTATACTGGAAAAGGTGTAACTGTCGCCATAATAGATACTGGTGTTTCTCCTCATATGGATTTAGTTTATCCAAAAAATAGAATTGTTGGATTCAAGGATTTTATAAATAATGAAACTAATCCCTATGACGACAACGGTCATGGCACTCATTGTGCAGGAATTCTAGGTGGAAATGGCTATGCATCAAAAGGAAAATACAAGGGTATCGCTCCAGAATCTAATATTTTGTCTATTAAGGTATTAGATGAGACTGGAAATGGAAGAACTTCAGATATATTATCAACTGTACAATGGATTATCGATACAAAGGAGGTTTACAAAACTAGAATTGTTAATTATTCGTTAGGTGCTATTGCTCAGTATAGAGAAAGACGTGACCCTTTGGTAAAAGCTGCAAATCGTGCCATTGATAATGGCATGATAGTAATTGCTGCTGTTGGAAACAGCGGACCCATGAGAAATACAATTTTATCACCAGCAACGAGTAGATATGTAATTTCTGTAGGAGCTATAAATGACAATAGAACACCTGAAACAAATGATGATTTTATAGCTGACTTTTCCAGTAGAGGACCTACAATTGACAGAGTTAGAAAGCCAGATTTAATTGCTCCTGGTGTTGATATTATGTCATTGTCCCATAAAAATTTAACAAGTTATACTACGCTAAGCGGAACTTCTATGTCTGCACCGATGATTTCTGGAGCTGCAGCATTATTATTAAATGAAAATCCAAATTATTCTCACTTCGATATTAAGAGAAAACTAATGAATGCATGTTCAAGAATAAAAGCTTCATCCTACGATCAAGGAGCTGGAATTTTGGATTTAAGTAAAATTTTTTCATGAATGTTGAAAATTAAGGGGTGCGCAATGCGCACCCTCAAGATGACAAAAAAGCGATCCATACTGCAAAAACGCATCTTATGAAATTATAGTTCCTTTTCCTATAGACATTGCTTTATCAATATTTGATTCAATCTTTTCAAGTAATTCTTCTTCGCTTTCACCATGATATTCAATTAAAGTACCACAAACACTAACTTCTATACCATCTAAATTAGCAGAGTGCCTTTTTATATCTTGTTTTAATCTTTCAACCATGATTTTTGCAATTTCTGCATCCATACTATTCAAAAGCAATATAAATTTGTCATTTCCATATCTGCCAACTACATCAATTTTTCTAGCCAATGAACTAATTGTGTTAGCTACATTTTGCAAAACTGCATCACCGTTTTTAATACCATACTTTTTATTAATTCCTTTAAAGTTATCAATATCAATTAATAAAACACAAAAATTTATACCTTCTTCTTTATAGCTTTCTATACTATTATATATACTATCAGTTACAAATTGAAAATTATACAATTTAGTCAACATATCAATATTAGCTTTGGATTTTAGCTCATCTTCAAGGTGTTTTATTTGTCTGTCTCTTTCTAATAATTTTCTTTTTATGTCTTTTTTTTCTGTAACATCTTGTATAGTTATAAAAAAACACTCTTCCTTATAACCAAAAATATTAAATTTCAAATACTTTTCAAAAGCATCAACATATTGTTCTATTACTTTATGTTCACTTGTCATTGCTGCTTCGCTTAATATTTTAGGCCAGTGAAAAATCGAATTAGAAAGCTTAGGTATTACATCTGTCAAATTTTTATTTATTATTTCGCTTGATGATACACCCATTGTATTTTGTATTTGCTTATTGGCAAACAGAACCTTTAAGTCAATTTCACCCATATTATCTTTCTGCACTATTTTACATTTAATTACTACATCTGATATATAATTAAAATAATCAATCACAAAATCACCGCTTTCTATTAAATTTATATTTAATCATCAAATCCATTATACTCTTCCTTTAACAATTCTGAAACTACCTTTTTAACAGTGTCATATTCAAACCCTTTATTTATGAGAAAATTATACAATTTTATTCTCTTCTTCTGAGAATCTAGCTTAGATAAACTTTTAAGTTTTTTTTCTGCTAATTCATATGATCTTTTAAATTCATCTTCAGAAGATATTAAAATTAATTTTTCATCTATTATTTGTTTATCTATACCTTTGTTATAAAGTGCTTCCCTTATTTTTAGCTTTCCATATTTAGAAAAATTTAATTTATCAAGTATAAATCTTTCACTGTAATCACTATCATCTATGTATTTATTTTGTTTTAGTTTATCTATTGTAAAATCTATATACTCATTTTCATATCCTTTTTGTGACATTTTTAATCTAAGTTCCTTTTCGCTTTTAGCTCTTCTTGATAATATTGATATCGCATAGTTATATGCTTTATTTTTATCTTCTGCTATTAGTATTTCAGATATGAATTCGTCATCTAACTCCATATTTTTAGATAAGGAATATTTAATCATAATGTTTAAATCTAATCCAAATCCAAATTCATCATTTAAATAAATATTAACTCTATCTTTATTATTTTTTTGATATTCTATTTTTGTTATTTTTTTCATAAATACCCTTAAATTCTTATGAATTTTATATATTATTATTTTATCATAATTGTCATATTATATCAACTTTTGTCGTACTTTAATTCAAAGAAAAACACCTAATAATTTTAGGTGTTTTATATACTAACCTATGGTATCTAAACGGCTTTCTTCTTTTGCCACATAATCATCATAGGGCCTGCTAAACATATAGTAGAGTAACAACCGCTAATGAGACCTACCATCATTGGAAGAGCAAATGATGTTATTGACTCTATATTATACAAATATGCAAAAATGTACACAATTCCAACGCTTGCTACAGTTGTAACAGTAGTATTAATTGTACGAGACAATGTTTCATTAATACTATTATTTACTAAATTTTCATAAGATACTTTTTTGTATTTAGGTAGATTTTTGTTTTCTCTAATCCTATCATAAATAACTATTGTATCATTTATTGAATAACCAATTATAGTTAACGTTACAGCTATAAAAGAATCATTTATTGGTATTTTAAATAGTATAAAAGAGAAAAATACTATAGAAACATCATGTGCCAATGCAATAAGAGCTATTACTCCTGCTGATAACCCTGATATTTTCTTGAATCTAAATCTTACATATAAAATAATAAAAACTGCAGATAAGGCAATTGCTATTAATCCATTTATCAAAAATCTTTTTCCTATGAAAGGCTCAACCATGTTAGATTCAGATAACTGCAAATTTAATTCTGAAAATTCAGTTTTAAGAATATTATCTAATTCTTGTTGTTCGCTTGAATCTAATCCACTATTTCCTGCTAAGTTCAACACTAATTTCTTGCCTTCAGTTGCCATATCCTCAATTACTTGAACTTCAGTGTTTCTATTTAATACTGAAGAAGCTTTATCAGCGACCTCATTAGTATCTATATCACCAATAAAGGAGTATTTAATTATTGCTCCACCTTTAAATTGTATAGATAAATCTATGCCATTTATAAGTACCGATATAATACCAAGCATAATAATAAAAGTAGATATTGCAAAAAATATTTTTCTTTTTTTATAGAAATCAAACATTAGATAGCCTCCTTATACTTTATACCATATAGGGATTTTTTTCTAAACACTTTATTTAAACTTAAAGAAATAGTCATGATTCTTGATATTACAACTCCCGATATAAAGTTAAGAACACAACCTACCATAAGTGTATAAGCGAAGGAAAGCATAGAACCTGTTCCAAATATCATCAAAATTATTGCTATGACTATACTAGTTAAGTTTCCATCAAAAACTGCAGAAAAAGCCTTTTTATAACCAGATTCTATGGAACCATCTAAAGTTTTACCAATTCTCAACTCTTCCATAACTCTTTCTGAAATAATAACATTAGCATCTACTCCTAATCCTATAGATAGTATAATACCTGCTATACCTGGTAATGTAAGTGTTATCTGTGGTATTGATAGTGCTAACATTTGAACGGATATTTGCAATATTAGTGCAAAGCAAGCTACAAAACCTAGCAATCTGTAATAAACAAGCATAAATACACACACTAATGCAAAAGCAATAATTCCAGCCTTTACCATAACTTCTAAAGCACCAAAACCAAGTGTAGGTGAAATTGAACTATGGTTTTTCGATATAAGTGAAAATGGTAAAGCTCCTGCACTAATTTTATCCGATAATTCTACAGCATATTCCATACTTTCCATATTTGTAATAATAGATTTTCCATCTGTTATCTTATTCTTTACAAAAGGAGAAGATAACAATGTTTCATCCATATAAATTGATATTCGTTGGTCAATCAATTTTTCTGTAGCATCTGCAAATAATTTTGTTCCTTCTTCGTTAAATACTAATGTTACTACCGGTCGGTTTATTTGCTTATCAATTTCTACTTCACTTTCTATTACATCTTTACCCTCAATTAGTATATTCCCTTCTGGATCTCTAAAGGTAAGTTTTGCTGTTTCTCCAAGTTCTGATATTGCTTCTTCTGGATTAAAATCAGCTTCTCCTGACTTCCAAGGAAATCTAATTAAAATTTGACCATTGTTTTTATCTATAGTTATTTCTCTATCTAAAATATTTTGTGAATCTAATCTTGTTTCCATAATTAACTTAGCTGATTCTAGTTCACTATCTGTTGGTTCCCTATCAAGGTCTTTAGGTTCGTATATTGCTTCAACACCACCTCTAATATCAATTCCAAATCTTATGTCTTGAATACTTTTAATTTGTATTGGTCCAGCTTTAATGCCAAAAAAAGCTACTAAACCAACACATATAATTAAAAGTATTACAATAAAATACATGTTTTTATTAATTCTCAAAATATTTATCCTCCCAATTAATATTGTTTACATACTGTCTTATTTATTTTGAACTTGTTAATTTTAACATTATATTAACTGATATATATATTACTATTATAACGACAAAAATTGCAAGCATACCCATTCCCATTAGTTTTATTGAATTTAGTACATTTTGCTCCATTATACTTCCTCCTTACATTAAGCCAGGTACAAGACCTATTATAACTCCTCCGGCTATAACAGATGCTATTTGTCCTGATACATTTGCACCTACTGCATGCATTAATAAATGATTTTGCGAATCTGCTTCAATTCCCATTTTTTGTATTACTCTTGATGACATCGGAAATGCAGAAATTCCAGCAGCTCCAACCATAGGATTGATTTTATCTTTAAGAAACAAATTTAAAAACTTCGCGAATAATGCACCTGCTATCGTATCAAAAACAAATGCCAATAATCCAAGTCCCATTATTAACAGTGTATTAAAGGATATAAATGTTTCAGCTTTCATACTTGCTGAAATTGTTATTCCTAACAATAAAGTAATTAAGTTAACAAGATCCTTTTGAGCCGTTTCAGACAATGACCTTAACACACCACATTCTCTAATTAAATTTCCAAACATTAAAAAACCAACTAAAGATATTGATGCCGGTGCAACAAGTCCAGCTATTATAGTTACTACAACAGGAAATAAAAGCCTTGTCATTCTAGAAACACTTTTAGGGTTATAAGACATTCTTATTTTTCTATCCTTTTCAGTTGTACATATTTTAATAGCAAATGGTTGAATTATAGGAACCAATGCCATATATGAATATGCTGCAACAGCTATAGGACCAATATAATTGCTTTTTAATACTTGTGATACTAATATGGACGTTGGCCCGTCTGCTGCACCAATAATTCCTATTGATGCTGCATCATTTAAAGTGAATCCTAATAATGCAGCAACTAAAACTGTAGCAAATATACCAAATTGTGCTGCTGCTCCAAATAATAAAAGCCTTGGATTAGATAATAATGGTCCAAAGTCTATCATTGCTCCAATTCCTATAAAAAGTAAAAGAGGCATCATTTCTGAAGCTTCAATTCCTACTTCAAATAGCCAATCAATTATTCCTTGAACTTCTCCAATACCTGGTAAATTTTGATTTAGTACTCCAGACATTGGAATATTTACTAGTATTGCTCCAAAACCCATCGGTAATAGTAATGATGGCTCTAATTCTTTTGCTATGGCTAGATATATAAGTGCACCTCCTATTATCCACATTAAAATCTGTTGCCATGTAATTTGTATTATACCTTCGATTAAAAAATCCATAAATTTCTCCTTAAATTGTTGTCAATTATTTTTTGCTTTATTGTTTGGTTTTTTTCTTTTTTTTATATCCTCAAATCTCACATTTCTTATTGTACTCCTTTTTCCCTCTTTTACAATCTCTGCTACATATTTTTTTATATCATATATGAAGTCTCGTGGTAAAGACTCTTTTTTAGCGATTTTTCCTAGTTTACTTTCCCATTCACCTGTTAAATCTGGTTTTTTTAATTTTTCATGAACTATTTCTATTAATTGTATTCCATTTTGTGTAGGTATTAGGTTTTTTTTATTTCTTTTTATATATCCTACTGAAATGAGTTTTTCTATTATACCTGCTCTTGTAGCAGGGGTACCTAAACCTATAGCCTTCATTTCCTCTCTAAGTTTTTCATCTTCTATTTGTTTTCCTGCTGTTTCCATAGCTGTTAATAAAGTTGCTTCTGTATATAGTTTAGGTGGTGATGTCTTTTTTGTACGAACTATAATTTCTTTTGGTGTTATTTTATCATCAACTTTAATATTTGCAGTTATTTCTTTATCATCAGTATTTTGTTTTACTTTACCAAGTATTATATCTTCTATTTCTTTCCAACCTGGTATAACTATTTTTTTCCCTCTTGCTTTAAATTTTTCATTTTCTATTTTCAATTCAATATTTGTTTGATCGTATTCCTGCTTTTTATCGAGAACAGAAATGAACCTTGCAACGATTAATCTTAATATATTTTTTTCTCTTTCTGATAGTCTTATTGATTTTACATTTCTAATATTTGGAGTAACTATTATTGCATGATGGTCTGATACTTTTGAATCATTAATAACTCTTTTATCTGCATTTATCTTTTGATTTATAATTTTATCCACACAATATTCGGAGCCTTCCCAACCATCCTTAATATTCAATAATAAACCTTTCAATTTATTTTTCATATCTTTTGTTAAATATCTCGAATCAGTTCTAGGGTATGTTGTAAGTTTATATTTTTCATATAAATTTTGTGCAGCTTCTAGTGTTTGTTCTGCTGAATATCCAAATTTTTTATTACCATCCCTTTGAAGTTCAGTTAAATCGTATAGCAATGGTCTTTCAACAGTTGCTCTCTTAGTTTTAATTTTAGTTATAGTTCCTTCTTTATTTTGACACTTGTCAGCTATTTCATTAGCAATTGATAATTCTTTTATCCTTGTACCATTTTTATTAAACCATGTTGCTGTAAACATTTCACAATCTGCTTCTATTTCATAAAAAGGTTCAGATACAAAATTATCAATTTCTTTTTGTCTTGATACAATTAAGGATAAAGTTGGAGTCTGAACTCTTCCAATAGTTAACATTTGATTGTATTTAACTGTAAAAAGCCTTGTAGCGTTAATTCCTACAAGCCAATCTGCCTCTGAACGTGATCTTGCTGATTGATAAAGACTGAAAAAATCTTTATTGTCTCTTAAGTTATCAAAACCCTCTTGTATTGCTTCATCAGTCATACTGCTTATCCAAAGGCGTTTAACTGGTTTTTTACAACCTGAATTAATATAAACATACCCAAAAATAAGCTGACCTTCTCTTCCAGCATCTGTAGCACATATTATTTCTTCAATTCTTTCATCATTCATAAGATTTTTTACTATTTCATATTGTTTTGAAGTTGATGGATTGACTGCGTATTTAAATTTACGTGGAAATATTGGCAAATCCCTCATATTCCATCTTTTATATGCCGGATTATACTCTTCGGGATAAGCGAGCTGAATCAAATGTCCAATACACCATGTTATTATGTATTTTTGACCTTCTATATAGCCGTCCTTGGAATTTCTAATTTTTAAAACCCTAGCAATGTCTTTTGCCACTGAGGGTTTTTCTGCTACTATTAATTTCATATTAACCTTCCTAGTAGTTTTTTGCCAATTGTTATTATAACACATAAGGTTAGGTTTGTCTTTATCCAGAAATAATTTCTTTGAACAATACTCAATGTTTTTCATATAATGCATAAATACTAACTTTAGGGGGTAGTTTGTTTGAAAGAAAAACATTTTTTTGCTGGCAATAACACTTCAAAGGGTTTTTTTAGTTATTTTGATAATTCAATTAACCCTTCAGAATTAAATCGTATTTATATTTTAAAGGGGGGACCTGGTGTAGGAAAAAGCTCTTTTATGAAAAAATTTTGTAACAGAATGAAAGAAAAAGATTTTTCTATTGAATATATTCATTGTTCCAGCGATAATAACAGTCTTGACGGAGTAATTATTCCTGAAATAAAAATTGCCTTTGTTGATGGAACTGCACCTCATACAATTGATCCAAAAATTCCAGGAGTAGTTGATGAGATAGTTAATCTTGGTGCATATCTTGATAATAATCAACTAAAAAAACACAAAAGTCAAATAATCCAAATAAATGAGGCCAAATCTCAACTCTATAAAAGCGCTTATAGATATTTAAAATCTGCAGGAATTGTATTTGAAGAAATTAATTCAATTTATGATAAGTTTACAGATAAAGAAAAATTTGAAAGTGTATGTAACGAAGCAATAAAAAAAATATATCCTAATGACTTACATGATATAAAGCATAGCAAAATTAAAAAATCATTTTCGGAATCATATACAGCAAATGGATATATTAAACACACAAATTCATTATGTCAAGGAAAAAAAATTTTAGCAATCATAGGCGAAAATTCTAACTATACTTCTAAATTGTTAGATAAAATACTGGTTGAAGGCATAAGAAAAGGTTACGATGTAGAATGCTTTTATAGACCATTAAATCCTGAAAAACTTCAGCACTTATTAATTCCTGAATTAAATCTTATGGTTATAAGTACAGAAGAAATACTAAATGAAAACTATGATGAAATAATAAATTTACATGAAATTATGGACGTTAAAAAAATGCAAAATCACATTTCCGAAATTGAAAATAATTTACAAATATTTGATTTGTTAATAAAAAACGCATTGAATAAACTTTCTGAGACAAAAAAACAACATGAACTTTTAGAAATCTTTTATATTAACTCCATGGATTTCAAAAGCGTTGATAAATGTTTAGAAAATATTCTAACTTTATATTTATAATTTAAGGAGGTATCTTTATGATTTTAACTTCCATGCACTATATGTACATTGTCATGGTTGTAGTTATTCTTGCTATCATGTTAATGAAAAAGGATATTGTTATCCCATGTATTATTGGTATATTTGCAATGGGATATCTTAATTCAGGTAATATCATTTCTGCTGTTCAAGCGATTTTTAATACAATTATTTTTTCTGGTAATGAGTTTTGGAGTATTATCGTTATAATTTCACTTGTAGTTGCAATGTCTAAATCATTACAAGAAATAGGCGCTGATATTTTAATTATGTCTCCTATTAAAAAAATAATGGTTAATAGCACCTGGGCTTTTTTTGGAATTGGTTTAACTATGATGATAATTTCTTGGCTTGTATGGCCAAGTCCTGCCGTACCCCTTGTAGGAGCTGTTTTGCTTCCTGCAGCTTTAAAAGCTAAGTTGCCTGCCATATATGCAGCCGTTGCAATGAATTTATTTGGTCATGGTATTGCACTTTCAAGTGATTTTTTCATTCAGGGAGCACCTGCTATAACTGCAGCTGGAGCAGGTATAGAGGTTAACGAAGTCATAGCTGCATCAATACCTTTATGGTTTACCATGTCTTTAGTTACGGTAATAGTCGCCTTTATTTTAATGAAAAAAGATTTAAAGAAAAATTCTTTGTTATATTTACAATCTGCTGAAATCTCTCCAAATCTAATAATTAAAGAAAAAAGCAAAACAGCTAAACCTATAGCGATTATGACATTATTAGCTTTTGCAATAGATATAATTGCTATGGTTAAATTGAATTTAGCTGGTGGAGATGCTACTGCATTAGTTGGTGGTACAGCTATTGTTATAATGATTATAGCTTCATTGACAAGCTTTAATATTAAGGATGCTTTTGACAAAGTTGTTGATTATTTAAAAGAAGGTTTTGGATTTGGTATTACAGTATTTGCTCCTGTAATATTTATTGGAGGGTTTTTCTTCCTTGGTAATCAAAGTGGTGCTTTAGCAGTATTTGGAGAAGATGCACCTGGTATTTTAAATGATATTAGTATTTTCTTATCTGAAAAAATACAAATGACTAAGTTCTCCACAATATTAACTCAAGCTTCTGTTGCTATTATAACAGGTCTTGATGGTTCAGGTTTCTCAGGACTTCCTATAGTGGGTTCACTTGCATACACGTTCTCAAATTTTATAGATATAAACAAAGCCGGATTAGCGGCCTTAGGTCAAATAATTACTGTATGGGTAGATGGTGGAACAATAATCCCATGGGCAGTTATTCCAGTAGCAGCTATATGTAAAGTAAGTCCTTCTGATTTAGCAAGAAAAAATTTAATTCCTGTTTTATGCGGAATTGCTGCTACAATTGTAGTTGCTATTATTATTTTATAAGTATAAATAAAAGATAAAGAACGCATTCAAAATGCGCCCTTTATCTTTTATTTCAACATTTTCTTTAAATATTGTCCTGTATATGATTTTTTTACTTTTGCAACTTGCTCTGGATTGCCTTCTGCCACGATGGCTCCTCCACCGTCTCCACCTTCAGGACCTAAGTCAATAATATAATCTGCCGTCTTAATTACATCTAAGTTGTGCTCTATAACTACTATTGAATTACCTTGTTCAACAAGCTTGTTAAGAACATCGATGAGCATGTGTATATCAGCCATATGAAGACCTGTTGTTGGCTCATCAAGCACATACAACGTCTTGCCTGTTCCTCTTTTGCTAAGCTCATATGCAAGCTTCACACGCTGTGCTTCTCCACCAGATAATTCCGGAGATGGTTGCCCAAGTTTGATATAGCCAAGACCTACATCTTGAAGTGTCTTAATTTTATTGTAAATTTTAGGGATATTTTCAAAGAATTCTATAGCTTCATCTATTGTCATATCCAATATATCGGATATGTTTTTTCCCTTATACTTTACTTCTAAGGTTTCTCTGTTGTATCTTTTACCCTTGCACACTTCACATGGAACATATACGTCTGGAAGAAAGTGCATTTCTATTTTTAAAATACCATCACCACGACATGCTTCACATCTTCCACCTTTTATATTAAAACTAAACCTACCTTTTTTATACCCTCTCTCCTTAGCTTCGTTAGTCATTGCATATAAATCTCTTATATAATCAAAAACTCCAGTATATGTTGCTGGATTTGACCTCGGTGTTCTCCCAATTGGTGATTGGTCAATAGTGATTATCTTATCTATATTTTCTACACCAAGCATTTTATCATATTTTCCGGGACGATTAGTATTTCTAAATAATTTTTGATGTAATCCTTTAGACAAAATTTCATTTATTAATGAACTTTTTCCTGAACCAGAAACACCTGTCACACAGCACATTAAACCTAATGGTATTTTAACGTTGAGGTTTTTTAAATTATTTTCTTTAGCTCCCTTAATTTCTATAAACTTTTCTGGCTTTCTTCTTGTTTCAGGAACTTCAATTTTTTTCTTACCACTTAAATATTGACCAGTAATTGAATTTTCATTATTCTTAATATCATTTAAAGTACCAAATCCAATAACTTCTCCCCCATTAACTCCAGCTCCTGGACCAATGTCTAATATATAGTCTGCACTTTCCATAGTTTCTTCATCATGTTCTACAACTATAAGCGTGTTTCCTAAATCTGTTAAATTTCTAAGTGTTTTTATCAACATGCTATTATCTCTTTGATGAAGTCCTATACTTGGTTCATCTAATACATACAAAACACCTACAAGACTCGATCCAATTTGAGTTGCCAATCTAATACGTTGAGATTCTCCTCCTGATAATGTGCTTGCTTTTCTTTCAAGAGTTAAATATTTAAGTCCAACATCTGATAAAAATTGGAGTCTTGATTTGATTTCTTTAATTATTTGACTACCAATAACCATATTCAAAGGACTTAGTTCCAATTCATTAAAGAATTTTAAGCTATCTAAAACAGAAAGTTTAGTTATATCATATATATTTTTATTATCTATCTTTACAGCCAAACTTATTGGATTTAATCTTGCGCCATGACATTCAGGACATGGGCTTTCATACATATAACCTTCTATCCATTCCCTCATATCTGGAGATTTTGTTTCCATATACCTTCTTTGAAGGTTGTTTACAACTCCCTCAAACTCTCTAGTGTATTCTTTTGGACCTTGAAACTTACTGTTAAATTCTACAGTAATCTCTCTCCCCTTTGTTCCATAAAGAATCTCATCTATATATTCCTTAGGAGCTTCCGAAAGAGGTTTTGATATATCAAATTTGTAATGTTTAGCTATAGCTTTAAAAATTTGATAATAGTAGCCATCTTCTTCTGCTCCAAAAGGTACAATTGCTCTCTCTCCTATAGACTTTGTATAATCTGGAATTATTAAATCAGTTTCTATTTCTCTTTTAACGCCAAGACCATTGCATGTAGGGCATGCTCCCATAGGGTTATTAAATGAAAACATCCTAGGAGAAATTTCTCCGAAACCTATACCACAATCAGTGCAAGCAAATTTTGTACTCATTAATAGTTCTTCCATACCCATAACATCAATAAGCACCATACCATTTGAAAGTTGAAGAGCTGTTTCAACTGAATCAACTAACCTTTTTTGCACTCCTTCTTTAACTATAAGTCTATCAACAACAACTTCAATGCTATGTTTCTTGTTTTTCTCAAGATTTATTTCTTCTTCTAAGTCTAAAATCTCTCCATCAACTCTTACTCTTACATAACCTTCTTTTTTTATATTTTCAAGAAGCCTTTTATGTGTTCCCTTTGCTCTTTTTACCATAGGTGCTAAAATTTGAATTTTTGTTCTTTCTTCATATTCTAATACCTTGTCTGTAATTTGATCTATCGTTTGAGTTGTTATTGGCTTTCCACAGTTAGGACAATGGGGGGTTCCTACTCTTGCAAACAAAAGTCTATAGTAATCAAAAATTTCTGTAACAGTTCCCACTGTAGAACGTGGGTTTTTGTTAGTGGTTTTTTGGTCTATAGATATTGCTGGCGATAAACCTTCAATTGATTCCACATCAGGCTTATCCATCTGTCCTAAAAACATTCTAGCATATGAGGAAAGACTTTCTACATATCGTCTTTGCCCTTCTGCATATATAGTATCAAAAGCAAGGGATGTTTTTCCTGAACCGCTAACTCCTGTAAAAACAATAAGTTTATCTCTTGGCAATTCAACGTTAATATTCTTAAGATTATTCGCCTTTGCTCCTCTTATTACGATTTTATCCATTTGTTATCCTTTCAATTTTGGTCTTAAATATAGTTTCACAATTCATTCATCTATTTGCTTATTCTCTTAGGACATACTTAGTTCCTTTATTTCATCTCTTATTTTGGCTGCTTTTTCAAATTCCAAGTTTTCTGCAGCTATTTTCATTTCTTTTTCAAGTTCTATGATGTAAGCTTCCATATCAAGGATTTTTGTACGTTTTGATGTGTATTTTTCTTCATTTTCAGCCACCTTAGTCGCTTCAATTACAGCCCGAACGCTTTTTACTATTGTTGTAGGTGTAATATTATGATCCTTGTTATATTTATCTTGAATTTCTCTTCTTCTATTCGTTTCTTTTATTGCTCTTTCCATTGATCCTGTTATTTTATCAGCATACATAATAACTCTGCCATCTACATTTCGTGCAGCTCTTCCTACTGTTTGTATAAGTGAAGTTTCCGAACGAAGAAATCCTTCCTTATCTGCATCAAGTATTGCTACAAGAGAAACCTCCGGTAAATCTAGTCCTTCTCTTAAAAGATTGATTCCTACAAGGACATCGAACTCTCCCGTCCGTAGATCTCTTATTATTTCTAATCTCTCCAATGTGTCGATGTCAGAATGCAAATATCTAACACGTATTCCTGTATTCTTAAAATAAAATGTCAAATCTTCAGCCATTTTTTTAGTGAGTGTCGTTACCAACACTCTTTGATTTTTGCTTGTTGAAATACGTATTTCTTTTAATAAATCATCTATTTGATTTTCAACAGGCCTTACAAAAATAGGTGGGTCTATCAAACCCGTTGGACGTATAATTTGTTCTATAACATTTTGTGAATGCTCAGCTTCATATGGTCCAGGAGTTGCACTTACAAATACCACCTGATTTATAATTTTTTCAAACTCCTCAAACTTCAAAGGTCTGTTATCTAAAGCAGATGGTAAACGAAAACCATAATCAACTAATGTAGTTTTTCTTGCTCTGTCTCCATTGTACATTCCTCTTACCTGTGGTAATGTAACATGTGATTCATCGACAATCATAAGAAAATCCTTTGGAAGATAGTCTAACAATGTAAATGGCCTTGTTCCTGGCTTTAAATTATTTATATGTCGAGAATAATTTTCAATACCATTGCAATATCCCATTTCTTGAAGCATTTCTATATCATAATTTGTTCTTTGTTCTAATCTTTGATATTCAAGTAGCTTATTTTCGCTTTCAAGATATTTTAATCTTTCTTGAAGTTCATCCTTTATACTAACTACTGCTCTTTTTACATTTTCTTCTGTAGTTGCATAGTGAGTTGCTGGGAAAATGGATATATGATTTCTTCTTCCCAGAATTTCTCCTGTAACTGTGTTTATTTCAGTTATTCTATCTATCTCATCGCCAAAAAACTCTATTCTAACAGCATTTTCTGAGGATGATGCTGGAAAAATCTCTAAAGTATCTCCTCTTACTCGAAAAGTACCCCTAGTAAAACTTATATCATTTCTTTTATATTGTATCTCAATTAACTTCTTTATTGCATCATCTCTATCCTTTTGCATCCCTGGACGTAATGATATAACAAGATTCTCATAATCAATAGGACTACCTAGTCCATATATACATGAAACACTGGCAACTATAATTACATCTTTTCTTTCAAATAAAGATGCAGTTGCTGAGTGTCTAAGCTTATCAATTTCATCATTTATTGAAGCATCTTTTTCTATAAATGTATCACTGCTTGGCACATATGCTTCAGGCTGATAATAATCGTAGTAGCTAACAAAGTATTCGACTGCATTATCGGGGAAAAATTCCTTGAATTCTGAACATAACTGAGCTGCCAATGTTTTATTATGGGCTAAAACAAGTGTAGGTTTTTGTACCTTCTCGATAATATTTGCCATAGTAAAAGTTTTTCCTGAGCCTGTAACACCTAATAATGTTTGATATTTTAAATTTTTATTCAATCCCTCTGCAATTTTTTTAATTGCTTTTGGTTGGTCTCCAGTAGGTTTATAATCTGATTTTATTTTAAATTCAGCCATATTTTCTCCTCTAAACGTATGTTCGTATACATTATATATCTTTGTATTTATAAAGTCAAGATATACAATTTCTCATTAAAAAGATTTGCTTCGCAAGGACGTTCCGTCCTTCCTAGTTTTTTATTATATAGGAAAGGAGAACTTTCCTATATAATAAAAAAAAGTTCCAACCTAAGTTGAAACTTAATTTATTTATTTTCTATACTCTCATAAATTATGCAATTGTTATTCCTACTAATAAATATCCAACAACTGATATTGCGGCTGCTGTCATAGCATATGGCAACTGTGTTTTAACATGGTCTATATGGTCTGATCCTGATGCAAGCGATGATAGTATAGTTGTATCTGACAATGGTGAGCAATGGTCTCCAAAACAACCTCCACCCATAACCGCTGCAACTGTTCCATATATTACAGTGTTAACTGCACCACCTGTTAATTGGAATGCTAACCCAACACAAATTGGTGTCATAATTGCATATGTACCCCATGAAGTCCCAGTAAAGAATGAAATAAAAGCACATAATAGGAAAGTTAATGGTAACAAGAACATAGGTGTCATCCAAGATTCTGTTGCACTTATTACAAATTGAGCTGTTCCTAATTCTTTACTTATTGCATTTAAACAATATGCTAATGCTAATATTAACATTGCTGACATAACACTTTTAATTCCTTCAACTGCTGTATCAACTAATTCTGATAAAGTTCCCATTTTTTGAATTATCATAACTACAAATTGATATGCTACTGCTGCTATAAATGCTTCTAAAGTTTTAGCAGAACCCATAAATATATAAGTACCTAATGTAACCGAAATTATTATTATAGCAGGAGCAAAGAAATTTAAGAACAAATTAGACTTAACACCATCATTTGGTTTTATTTTGTCTAACTCATTACTCAATAATGGCTTAGCTGTATCACTTACTACCTTTCCTTCTTCTCTAGCTCTTGTTTCTGCTTTTTTCATTGGACCAAAATCTTTAAGAATACCTGTTGTAATTAGTCCAACCATTAAAATTGATGCTAACCCATAAAAATTAAATGGAACCATCCTAATAACTGCTTCCATAGCCATATCATTATCTATAATTGGTCCTAACCCTATTAAAAGACCTGCCATATAAATACCCCATGCTGAAAACGGTATCAGTGTACATATAGGTGCTGACGTTGAATCACAAATATATGCAAGTTTTTCTCTTGCTACTCTTGCCTTATCAGTAATTCCTCTCATTACTGTACCAACATACAGTGGGCTAAAATAATCACTAAAGAATATAAATATACCTAATAGCCAAGCAATAACTTGTGCTCCTCTAGCTTTAATATTAAACTTTGCTATTGCATTCGCAAATGCTTCAATAGCACCTGATTTTTGAAATAACGCTACCATCATACCAATAAACACTTCAATACCTATTACCCAAATGAAGTCTGCATTTCCTAATGCACTTTGAATTATTGAACTAAATCCTAATAATAAATTCTGTCCTGTAACTAAAATACCTACTAAAACACCAATCAAAATTGAAAATAATGCGTCTCTTGTTAAAAATGCTAAAACAAGAGCTACTAATGCAGGTGCTAACGATAAAATACCATAATCCATTAATAATCCTCCCTTTATTTATTATTAAATTTATTTATATCTCAGTATATTTAATCATAATAAAACTAATAACAATTCCTATTTATTTCATATAGAAAATATACTGAGATTATAATTAAAACTGCTCTACAATCTTATCTTGCGGTGTTAATTCTAAATTATGTTTAATTGCTGTTTCTTGTAATGTTAATTTACCATGATAACATGTAAGACCTTTCAACAAATGATGGTTTCCCTTTAATGCAGTTTCACAGCCTTTATTTGCTATTTGTAAAGCAAATGGTAGAGTAGCATTCGAAAGACCAATTGATGCTGTGCGAGCAAATGCTGAAGGAATGTTATCAACACAGTAATGCAATATCCCTTCTTCATAGTAAATTGGATCATCGTGTGTTGTTGTATGACATGTTTCTATAGCCCCATTATCATCACAAGCAATATCAAATATCATTGCTCCTTTTTTCATTAATTTTAAATCTTCTCTATTAACAAGATGGTCTTTACGTGTTTTATTCCATAAAATACAATTCATTAATACATCAGTTTCTTTTAAACATTTTAATAAATTTGTTCTATTCGAATATAAAAATTCTACATTTGGGGGTAATTTAGCTTTAACTTCATCCATAACTTCTTTATTTACATCTAATATTTTTACGTTATTTCCTAAACTTGCTGCAATTTCAGCAGCTCCCATTCCTGAATTTCCTCCACCTATTATAGTTACAACAGGGGTATCTATTCCACTTACTCGATTAAATAATATTCCCTTCCCTCCATTAACACTTTGACCATAGTGGAGTGCTGCTAAGAATCCTCCCTTGCCAGCTAACTCGCTCATTGGACTAAGTAAAGGAAATTTTCCATTTTTATCTGTAATGTCTTCATAGGCAATACCTATTATTTTATTTTTTAGAATTTCTTTAGTCATATCAAGGTGAGCATTAGAATGAAGATACGTATAAACAATTAATCCTTCTCTTAAGTATTTATATTCTTGTGGTAATATTTCTTTAACCTTATATATCATCTCTGAATTTTTCCATATAGTATCGCAGTCTGCTATTATAGCTCCTGAATCTTTATATTCTTCATCTGAGAAACCACTACCTAATCCTGCATCCTTTTCCACGTAAACTTTATGTCCATTTTTTACAAGTTCTGTTACTGCTGCTGGTACAGCAGATACTCTATATTCATTGCTTTTTACTTCTTTTAGTATACCGACAATCATATAACCCTCCATTTATCTATCTAATTTAGATAATCTTTTTCAACTCTTCTAAGCTATATTTTGATAACCCTAAGCTTTCCATAGTTCTTGCCTTTTCTTCTTTATAGTCTCTAGCCATAACTATTGAAGCCAATTTAATTACTGCATCCATAGTAGGTGTTTTTACATTAAATTGTTTTGCTAAATCTGTAAAAAATACTAAACCAAAACCTGCATCTTCATTGAAATATCTGTAGTCAAGCTGTGTTTGAGCCATTATGCCTTTAAATCCAGGTGCTTTAGAATAACCTATGTCATAAGTGTCATCTGCCATATAACCTTGTTTTATTCCTAATACTGGGTCAGGAATAACTGTAACCCCTATTTTATTGCCTATTTCAATTCTTTCATCATCCATAGCTTTAATAATTCTGCCTACTGCTTGAGTTACACCTTCTTCATAAAATAAGAAATCACCTTGAGTTCTTTCTATTAGAGCTGCATTTAATAATGTTACAGCAGGATGTATTATTGGATTAGCATTTTGTAAAGTCGTTTGCAAAACATTTTCAGCTATTTCAATTTCAGTATATATATTTCCTACAACATCATATACTTTCTGATTAAATTTACTTGGTAAAGCTGCGATAAAATAAGCTCCCTTTAGCCTATTATATACTGCTATCTTTGCATCACCTATGATTCTTACGGCATATGGTAATGTTGATGTTTCTGCAATAATAACAGATTCATCTTCTATTTCCAAACCTAGTGCCTTTTTAAAAACGAGACTTCCAGCACATGAACTCGGACAAATAATGTACATTTGACCTGGTTTTATATATGGTTTACATGCTTTCCCGAAAGGCTCTGTACTATATGCTGGTCCTACAACAAATATAATATCTGCATCTGGTACAACTTTTGAAATATCATGTCCTACATATGTAAGTTTTTGAAATCCTTCTAATTCACCTTCAGAAGTAATACCACCAGCACTTTTAATTGCTGAAATATTTTTATCAAATTCTTCAAAATCAAACATAGATACATCATGTCCTGCCTTTGACCACTCAAATGCAACGGCACTTCCACCATTGCCTGATCCTAAAACTGCTACTTTCATATTTGCCTCCATAATATATATTTATACTTCTTAAACTATTGTAAAAGTAGATTAAGAGCATTCAAAACTATTTGTCTTTTACGCTGTTCTTCTTTTTCGAGAGTTAACTCAGGATTTCCAGTAGGATATGGTATTGCTTGTGCTCCGGATATTCTAACTGCCCCTACTGTTTTTGATATTGGTGTTACTGTACATATGTGAACTGCTGGTATACCTGCTTTTTCAATTTGTTTTACTATTGTTGCTCCGCAACGTGTACAAGTACCTCATGTGCTTGTTAATATAACTCCATCTACTTTATCTTCAACAAATTTCTGAGCTATTTCTTTACCCATTGCTATAGCATCTGAAACTGAAGTCGAATTACCTGTTGTTGTGCTTAAAAACGTATATACACTTCCTATTAAACCTTCCTTTTCTAACTTTCTAAGAATATCTAAAGGTGCTACTCTATTTGGGTCTTTATTTGCATAAACTGGATCATAACCTGCATGAACAGACTCAAATTCTCCTTCTTCTAACCTCTGTTTATTTGATATATCATACATTTTATAAAATTTAGCCGTAGCTGCTGGCATATGATCTGGATTTCCCATTGGCACAATCCCTCCAGATGTACATAATGCAATTTTTGCACTTTTTAAATCTTTAAGTGGAAGAGCAGGTTTTACTTTGTCATATACTGAAATTTCAAGCTCTGTTTCATATGATTCATCTTTAAGTCTATTAACCAACATATCCAGTGCTCTTTCTGCTCCATTTTTCTCTTTAAATAAATTGATTCTCTTTCCCATTGCATAATATTGTTCTTCTTTAGGACTGCCAATTTTATCTTTATTTAATAGCTTGTTAGCAAATTCAGACATTAGAGGTACTGCTTTTCTTATATTTGCAGCTGACTTTCCTACTTGAAGTATATATATATCTTTTTTATACATTTCTACTGCAGGATTTTCTTTATATAAACCTGTTATTGCTTCAATACCGAATCTTTTTTTTACAAAAGCACAGGAATCTGCACATGCAATGCCAAAACGACCTGCATTAAAGGCTGGTCCTGCTATATATAAATCCATATCAACATTTTTCAAATTTTCTTCTATAAAATTTTTAACTATATCCATATTTTCAGCATAATAATTATCACCACAAATTATAGTTGCAACAATTTCTGCATTTTCTAATTTACCAACAAATGCATTTGCACTTCCTATAGAGCCTTTATGTATTTGAGGTTCCATATATGCTCTATCTTCGCCGCCTATTTGTCCAAAAAATTGATTAGTATAAAAAACTACCTTCTTCATTTTCTCACCACTCCCTATATCGTCATAGCACTTAATTGTGTATTACCTTGTAAATTATGGCTTCCCATAATTCCATGGATTTCTACTAAAAGCCTTCCATCATCTTGTATTGAATCTACATTTCCACCAGTTAATCTTTCAATTTCCTTTATTCTACCTATTGTTTTATCCATTTTAGGTAGCATAATTGTTGCATTGCTATTTCCTGTTGATACAATTGCTACAGCATCTGTGACACTATCTGGTAAGGATTCTGACATGCCATCAATTCCTGCATCTTCATTAGTTATTATTACTGTTTTAATATCCATCTTCTCAAATGATTGGCATACTATCATTAAATCAGTTGTAGGGTTTCCAAATCCCTCTTGGGAAATAACAACACCCTCTGCACCAAGCATTTCTACTTGCCTAACAGTAAGCATACAATTTCTATACTTTTCCTTCAAAGTAACCATTAAAGGATTCAAAACGATACCCATAAAATTTATTTCTTTACCATGTCTTCTCATACATTCTTTAATAACTGCATTGTTTAAATGGTGATAAGTAGTCGTTTTAGAACCAGGAGAAACACAGTTACCACTTACGATTGCTCCATCCATTACCTCTAATGGTGTAATCATAGTAGGAATCATTAGCTTTGAATCTCTTCCATAAAAATATGTATCATGTAAAAGGCCCTGACTCATACAATTATATACATATGCTACTTTAGGAAGTTCAGGATACTCTGCATACTTTTCTCCAATACTTTTCCATTCATATCGTTCTACTTCATAATTCTTATAGCTTAACCCTATTTTACCAACATATTGAGCTGCCTTTATTCCTGCCAATCTTACAACTTCCTCATGTTCATGTGGGTCTACAAAATCTTCTTTGGTAATGTCCATTACAATATTTATCAATTTAGAAAAAATACTGTACTTTGCCCCTGGACCACTCATATCTATCAAACCTTCTTGAAATCCCACAATAGGACCTGTTGTAACAATAGCACATCCACTTAGAACATAGGTTATACCTTTTCCTGCCTCTTCTACTTGTTCTTTAAATAAACCTGAAAATATCTCTCCATCTAACTTTGCTCTTGGCTCAATTACATCTTTAACTGGAAGTATCCTTACAGATTCTCCTGGTCTTGCAATGTCAAAAGAAACATCCTTAATCCTTTTATCTTCTTTTATAAATTCACTTAACAAATCTGCATTAACATACAATATATCATTTTCAATTTTGTTCTCATCTTTAAAAATAACATCTTTAATAAATATTTTTCTCAATTCTAGATTCATAATAAACTCCTAAACTTTTCTCAAATACAATATATAATATTTGATTTTTATAATTGATAATACTTACACTAATAATAAGCAAATACCATGCCAAATATAATTCGTTGAGAAATCAATGAATTATATTTGCAGTTTTTTTTAATATAAAAAAACGACAAATATTTGTCGTTTTTTTGCACATTTATCGACAAAAAATTGTCGTTAGCGACTAATTTTTGTCGATAATTATATTTTTAGCTTGTCAATTTTGTAGTTTAGTGTTTGTCTAGGTATTCCTAATATTTTCCCAGCTTTAGTTTTATTACCATCAGTAATTTTAAGAACTTTTTTAATAATCTCTATTTCCTTTTCTTCCAATATTTTTTTCAAATTATATGTCTCCATATCATAATTAAAATTATTATTATCTGTTTCAACCAAAGTATTATTATTAGTTTTATAAACACGGTCATACATATATGCAGGCAAATATTGCACATCAAGCATTTTGCTATCAGCTACTCCTATCATTGATTCAATTATATGTTTTAATTCTCGAACATTACCATCCCAATTGTAATCAAGAAAAATTTTCTCTAAAGTTTTCGTAATACCTTGAACATTTTTATTATAAATTATATCAAATTCTTTTATATAATTATCTATAAATAGTTTGATATCCCCTCTTCTTTCTCGCAATGGAGGTAAGTATATCATTCCACTGCTTAATCTATAAAATAAATCTTTTCTTAAATGATTGTTTTTTATTGCTTCTAATGGATCCTCATTCATTGCTGCAACTATTTTTACATTTACAGTTTTTTGAATGTTTGACCCTACAGGTCTAAAGCTTCCATCCTGCAGTACCCTTAGAAGTTTTCCTTGCACATCGTAAGGAATTGAATTTAACTCATCTAAAAATATTATTCCTCCCTCTGCTATTTCAAATAAACCCTTTTTATTTTCAGCTCCAGTATATGCGCCTCTATAGGTTCCAAATAAAATTGATTCAATCAAGTTATGAGGTATTGCTGCGCAATTTTGAACTACAACTTTTTTTCTAGGTATTCCACTATAATTAATCATTGCTTGTACAAATACTTCCTTGCCAGTACCCGTTTCACCGTAAATAAGAGTTGGACTTTGCATCTTTGACATTGTTTTTGCCTGTTCAATAGCTTTCAACATTTTCTTATCATTTGTTATAATACTTTCGAAGGAAGTATTGCTTATATCATTAATGATGCTATTTATAAATTCGTTGTCTTCATCATCATAGTTTTTATCGCAGTCATCGTTATTAACATTGTCTATTGTTTTTATATCCTTTACAAGTTCTACTGCACCTATAATTTTTCCTTCTCTTAATAAAGGTATGGTTACATTATGTGTTGAATATAAATTACCTTTAAAGTCTTTATATTTTTGAAACTTTTTTACAACAATTTCTCCTGTAGTTATGCATCTAACTATTGAAGAAGTAGCCGCTTCATTTTTAATTGTTGGATAAATTTCAAATAAATTTCTATTTAAATACTCCCTACTATTACTATCATTGAACGAAGCATTAACATTTTCATCAAAACGAGTATTGTAAACAACTGTAAATTCTTTATCAACGATTAATACATAATCTAAACTATTAAATTTCAATCCTTCAATATTGACCATAAATAACACCTTTCTTTTTATAACATAAGAGTAATTTATCAAATAAAATCAGTTTAGAATAATATATGTCCAGTAACTTTAAAAAATTACGTTTATAGTAATATATAATATTAAAAGTTAAGTAGTAATTGAAATTATTCTACTCTTAATATCTTTATTCGAGATATTTATGATACCAAAACTACTCTTTCCATCCATAGGAAGGGTAGTACTTCCAGGGTTAAAATACAAAATATTATTATCAATTTCATCATGAGATTTATGAGTATGCCCAAATAATACTATATCTACATTACTTTTAATAGCATATTCTTTTAACTTAAATAAATCTTTTTTAACAAGATATAAATGTCCATGAGTAATCAACACTGATTTACCTTCAATTTCCTCGACAATTACAGATTCTTTATGTTTAAAATTATAATCACAATTACCAGGCACTTTATAAACTTTTTTAATATTCAATAATTCTGCATACTTGTCTGCATCTTTGTAATTATCACCACAATGAATTAATATTTCAATATTATTTTCTATTTTTATTTGTTTTGCTATTGAATCAATAACAGCCCCATGAGTGTCACTTAACACTAAAATTTTCACTAAATATCCTCCAGTTTTTTCTTTAAACTCAATAAAGCTTTGGCTCTATGACTAATTTTATTTTTATCACTTTCAGATAACTCTGCAAATGTTTTATTAATTTCATCAACAATAAATAAGGGATCATAACCAAAACCATTTTCACCTTTAGATTCAAAAGCAATTTTACCACTACATTTACCTTCTGCTATAATTTTTTCTCCATTTTCCAAAATTACTGCAATAACAGTTTTAAAGTATGCTGTTCTGTTTTCCATAGCTACATTCTGAAGATTCTTTAACAGAAGCTTGTTATTGTCACTATAAGATACGTTTTCACCTGCATACCTAGCAGAATACACGCCAGGTTCGCCATTTAAAGCATCAACAAATAATCCTGTATCATCAGCTATAACTATTTCATTAACTAATTTTCGAAGTTCTTGTGCTTTTTTAAAAGCATTTTCTTCTAACGTTTTGCCATCTTCTACTACATCAAAATTTTCATAACCTAAATCATCCTTAGAAACAACTTCAAAGGGCATATTTTTAAGTATGTCTTTTATTTCATTAATCTTGTGCTTGTTTCCACTTGATAAGACAATTTTTCTTTTCATTTTCCAATTTCCTCACTTAATTTTTCACCTAAAACTTCTTTTTGCATTTTATATAAGTCATTGCATCCTTTTTTTGCTAATTCTATTAAATCAAGTAATTCTTCATATGTAAAAGGTGATTCCTCGCCTGTACCCTGAACTTCTATAAATTCTCCTTTATCTGTCATCACTATGTTCATATCAACTATAGCATTACTATCCTCTGAATAACATAAATCTAATATTTTTTCTTCCTTAATAATTCCTACACTTATTGCAGATACAAAGGATTTTACAGGTATTTTCTTAATTTCCTTTTTGCTTATTAAAGAATTAAATGCATCTACCATAGCCACAAAGGAACCTGTAATTGATGCTGTTCTTGTTCCTCCATCAGCTTGAATTACATCACAATCTATCCATAAAGTTCTCTCTCCAAAGCCCTTCAAATCAACAACTGTTCTTAAACTCCTACCTATTAATCTCTGAATTTCCTGAGATCTGCCATCGATTTTACCCCTATTTATATCCCTTGCTTTTCTAGTTTGAGTGGAAGCTGGCAACATGGAATATTCTGCTGTAACCCATCCTTGCCCTGTTCCTTTTAAAAAATGAGGAACTTTATCTTCAATCATAGCCGAACAAATAACCTTTGTATTACCTACTTCTATTAAAACAGAACCTTCTGGATGCAAGAGATAATTTCTCGTTATTTTAACTGGTCTTAAATCACTATTATTTCTATCGTCAATTCTTGTCATTCTTTTCTCCTTATAATAAGATACTAATAATATTATACCTATTGTTATTTAATTTTAACATAAATAAATCAATCTTATCAAATTTAATTTAAAATTATAAAAAAGACACACTTTTGTATAAAAGTATGTCTTTTTTACAAATAATATATTATTTAATCATAATATTAAGTATTTCTACATCTGTATCCTTCATTCCATCTTTGCCTAATTTGCAAATACTTTTTATTGTATCTTCAACATTATCCTTTATTAAACCTTCTCCAGAATTAAATGTTCTACCTTCCATAGCCATATTATGTGCCATTATTGCTGCATCAACTGATGAAGCGATTTTAGCAGCACATGAAGGTTTAGCACCATCACATACTATTCCTGAAATGTTAGCTAATGTATTTGTAATTGTTTTTGTAATAATTTCATATGGTGCATCATGTAAATATGAAATTCCCGCCCCACAACCACTTGCAGCACTAACTGCTCCGCAAAATGCCGAAAGTTTACCGATATCTTTCTTAATATAAATAGAAATCAAGTTACTCAATACTAACGCCCTGTACATTTTATCTTCATTAACGCCTAAATATTTAGAATATTCTATTACAGGAATAGAAACTGCAAGTCCTTGATTGCCACTTCCTGAGTTTATAATTACCGGCATTGTACAACCACTCATTCTTGCATCAGAACCTGATGCTGCGTAAGCCTTTGCCAATACTTTTATATCATTCCCATAATTTTTAATTAATGAATCTCCAACATTAGCGCCATATTTATGAATCATACCTTCTTTTGCAATTTCAGTGTTATATTTTATTTGTCGATCTAATATATCTTTTACATCTTCTATTAAAACCTCATTTGTAAAATCATAGATATTTCTCATAGTAATATTTTTGAAGATGTCATCATTATCTGTAATATCGCTTGATATGCTTTGTTTAAAAACAATTTGTCCATTTTTTTCTTTTTGAACAATATTAGTATGACCGCCAGATATAGTTACTGATGCCCAATTATCATTTTTTTTTGCTATTACCTTTATGAATAAATTGTCTACGTTTTTTTCTAATTCTACCTTACAAATATTTGTTTTTAAAAGTTCTTTAGTTTTCTCAATATCTTTATCTAATATGTCAGTTAAAACCTCAAGTTTTTTAGAAGCATCCCCTGCTATTGCACCTATTATTGCACTTGTTTCTATTCCCCTCAAATTACCTGTGCCAGGTACAATTACCCCTTTAACATTTTTAATTATATTTCCACTACATTTAACAATTATTTTATTTGGAATTTCATTTAGCAATACTCTTGCTTCAGCAGATGCATATGCAATAGCTATTGGTTCAGTACAACCAAGAGCAGGTACAAGCTCTTTTTTTAAAATACTTAAAAAATTATTATACATATTTCACCTTCTCTTTTTAATTTGCGAAACTTAACGCAAGATATTCCCTCAGTCTCCAAACTTAAATATATACTCTAAAACTATATAAGAGGCTAATATCTTTTTGTATTATTATATTTCTAACTAACATAATGTATGACCTATATGTAATACTACATATATTATATATAGTTTTTCGAATATTTTCAATATTTATAATTTAAAAAGGCTAAAGACAATCTTTAACCTTTTAAATTACTAATCTATAAATCCTTCTTTTTGTAGCCACTCTCTAGCTACTTCCTCAGGTTCTCTCTCATTAATATCAACTTCATAGTTAAGCTGTGTCATAGTATCAGTATCTAATAATGGAGCTATTTTTTCTAGAATTTCTTTTATTTCTGGATTCTTTTCCAATGAATCATTTCTAACTACAGGAGAAGCATTGTAAACTGGAAAGAAGTTTTTATCATCTTCTAAGTTCACAAGGTCATATGCTGCTATTCTTCCATCTGTTGCAAATCCCATAGCAACTTCAACCTGTCCATCTTGTAGCGTTTTATACATAATTCCAAGATCCATTATCTTTATAGCATCCTCACTTTGACTAAATCCATAAAGTTCTTGTATACCTGGATAACCATCTGGACGTATAGAAAACTCATGATCTATTGCCGTTGTTATTTCCCCTGGATTTTCATTTATGTATTTTGCCAAATCACTTATTGATTTTATACCTAAATTTTCTGAATCCTCTCGTCGCATCATTAAAGTATAAGTATTATCTAACGGAGCATATTGAAGCCATGAAAACCCATTTCCAGCATCTTCATCTCTTACTTTTTCATAAGCTTCCTGAGAATCTGTTAAAGGCTCATCATGCTGAAGCTGTGATAACCATGCTGTTCCAGTATATTCCCAGTATAAATCGAAGTCCCCATTTTCTAAAGCCATACGTACTTTATCTGAACCAGCGACACTAGTTTTATCTTCTACCTCAAACCCTGCGTCTTCTAAAGCTAAGATTGTAATTTGTCCTAAAAGAAGCTGTTCAGTAAATTCCTTTGAGCCTACCTTTATAACGTCCTTACTTCCACCACCACACGCACTTAAAGTACCTACTATAAATACAAGTACTAGTGAAAATAAAATACCTTTCATAAAATTTGATTTTTTGATATTCATTAAAATCCTCCTATACTATTGTTTATTTTTTAATCGAGCTTCTATTAAGCCCATTAAATAATCAGTTAAAATTGCAAGTAATGCAGATAACAAAGCACCTAATATGACTATCTGCCACCTGTTTATATTGTTACCAGCAATAATTAAGTCACCAAGACCACCTGCTCCAATAAAGGCAGCTAAAGTTGCTGTTCCAATATTAATAGTTACAGCTGTTCTTATTCCAGCCATAATAACTGGATAAGAAAGTGGTAATTCTATTTTAGTCAGAATTCGTCTTTTCGTCATACCCATACCTTTAGCCGATTCCATTATAGATTCCTCCACCCCTAATATTCCTGCTATTGTATTATTTAATATAGGTAATAGTGAATATACCCAAAGTGCAAAAACTCCAGATTTAAACCCTACTCCTAATAGACCTACAAACAACGCCAGTATCGCCAAACTTGGTATTGTTTGACCTATATTAACAATATTAACTACCACATTAGAATAAACTTTAAATTTAGGTCTAGTTAGTAAAATTCCTAATGGCACAGAAACAGCTATCGCAAAACTTGCGGAAACTATTACTAATCTTATATGTTGCATTAAAGACAATAATATTTTATTGTAAGATACATAATTTGCAACAATCTTATCTTGAGGCCAATTTACAACATAAAAGCTATAAACAAAGGCTATAAGCAAGAGTAGCAATGGAAATATGAAAATTTTAAATTTTGATTTTGAAATTTTTGTGCTAATCATTGTCACTCACCGCACTTAATATTTCATTTATTCCAATCCATCCTTTCAAATGTTCCTTTTCATCTAAAACATAAATATATCTTTGTCCAATGCTCAGCATTTCAGATAATGCATCATTAAGTGACATACCCTTTTCCACTGTATCCATTTCCCTAATAAATTCGCCTGCCAAGCCATTCTTTCCATCGATGTCTTTTAATCTGATATATCCATTAAATTTGTTGTCTACTTCAGTTATAGCAATTGTCTTTAGCCTATTTTGCTCCATTATTATCTTTGCTTCATCTAGAGGTGTATTCATTCTTACGCTAAAAGTATTACGCATTGCATCCTCACATTTTATAAGATTTAAACGTTTTATTGAACGATTTCCACCTACTAAATTCTCTACGAACTCATCCGTTGGTGAACTTAAAATATCATCAGGTGTACCAAGTTGTACTATTTTTCCCTTTCTCATAACAACTATTTTATCACCCATTTTTATAGCTTCATCAATATCATGAGTAACAAATAATATTGTCTTTTTAATCTTTTCTTGTATATGCAAAAATTCATTTTGAATTCTATTTCTAGTTATTGGATCTAATGCACCAAATGGCTCGTCCATAAGCATTACTGGCGGATCAGCTGCAAGTGCTCTTGCAACACCAACTCTTTGTTTTTGACCTCCACTCAAACCAGAAGGCTTTCTATTTCTGTAAATTTCAGGTTTTAACTCCATTAGTTTAAGTAACTCATCAACTCTATTGCTTATTCTTTCCTTGTCCCACTTTTTTTCTTTGGGAACGGTTGCAATGTTCTCAGCAATTGTCATATGAGGAAACAATCCTATATTTTGAATTACATAACCAATATTACGTCTTAACTCTACAGGATCATGACTATTTATATTCTCCCCATTAATTAATATATTTCCAGATGTTGGTTCGATTAATCGATTTACCATCTTCATAGTAGTTGTCTTTCCGCACCCAGATGGTCCTACAAGTATACAAATTTCTCCTTGTTTAACATGAAGATCTAGTTTGTCAACTGCAGAATTTCTTGTATTAGGATATATTTTAGTTACATTTTCAAATCTAATCAAATAAAACTACCTCCTATGCTCAACATTATTTTACTTCTAACCTTTTTTGTATTAAAAACAAAAACCTATCCAATATAATTGCCATTAAAGAAATCATTATGGCGCCAATAATAACCATTTTGTCGTTTGTTCTTTGTATTCCATGAAAAATATAATCACCAAGTCCTCCAGCACCAACATATGATGCTATAGCACCCATTCCTACGCCCATTACTACAGCAGTTCTTATTCCAGCTATAAGAACAGAAAAAGCTAATGGAAGTTTAATTTTATACATTATTTTTAAATCAGACATACCCATTCCTTTTGCAGATTCTATAATTGCCGGACTAATATTTTTAATTCCTGTATAAACATTCCTAACAATTGGAAGCTGTGTATAAAGTACAAGTCCTATAACTGCTGGTGTAACACCAATGTGAAATATTGGAATTAAAACAGCAAACAATGCTAAACTTGGAATTGTCATAAGAACTTCTGTAATACTAAGTACTATTTTTGCAACTTTTTCATTATATGTTATTAAAACACCTATTAAAATCCCTAAAGTAATTGAAATCACCATTGCGATAATTACCATCAACAAATGCTCCCATGTCAATTCAATTATTGAATTTAAACGGCTTAAAAAAAATTCTAATAAATTCATAGTTCCTCCTCTCAAACAAAATTAACATTTAAGTATCAATTAAGACAAAAAAATATAAAAAAACTAAGTTTTAAAATTTATTTAAAAATAAGAAATAAAATAACCTCAAAAGAGTACCTCAATAAAATTTTACTCAAGGTAATATTTTGCTTATGTCATGATTTGTAATGAATTATTATCTTAGCTGCCGTATATCTTAGTATTTAAGGTATGTAGATATATAAATTTGGCAATTTAGATTAACTACCCTTACTATAATTTAATTTTATTAATGCAGGTAGTAGTTGAAAAAGAGTATTCAATTGCTGAAAAAACTTATAATAGATGTGATTTTATTTAGAACATTTTTTTCGTGTTGGGAATCTACATTATTATATCATAAAAACGTTATCTTTTCTATTGTTTTTTTATATTTTTCTATAATTGGTTTTTTAATACAAAACAAAAACCCCCAAATCATTAAGATTTGGAGATTTTAAAACTATTAAAACCTTATTTAGCTAAAGCTGCGCTTGTTCCTGCTATTCTTCCAAATACAGTTATATCAGCAAGAGCATTACCACCCAATCTGTTGCTTCCATGGATACCTCCAGTTACTTCTCCAGCTGCATAAAGTCCTTTAATAACTTCTCCATTATTATCTACAACCTGAGCATCTTCATTTATTTCTACACCGCCCATTGTATGATGGACAGTAGGTACACGTGCTCCTGCATAGAATGGTGCTGTGTCAATCTTATTATCGAATAATGTTCTTCCAAAAGGATCATCAATACTTCCTTCTACAGCATCGTTAAAAGTCTCAACAGAATTTACAAGTTCATCAGGGTCAACATCAATAAGTTCTGCAAGTTCCTCAAGTGTATCAGCTTTAAAAGCTCTACCTGCTTCAACCAAGCTATCTATACTTTCGTTAAAATTGTTTACCGTATCCCCTGTAGGATATGAATGTTTGTCCACTATTACCCACATATACGAATCTTCCTGTTCCATTAAGGCTTTAGTCATTACATCCCTTCTTGCTCCTTCATCAACAAATCTGCTTCCTTCTTTATTAACAAATATACGGTCCTGAACTCCTTGCTCAATATTTCCGCTTAAACTTCCAGTTTCAGGGTCCCCCATAGGAAGTAACTGTATTTGCTCCATGCCGATTACTGAAGTATCTATATCTTCTGCCATTACAATACCATCTCCAGTAGCTCCTGTATGGTTTGTTGTTTTAATATCCTTAAGTGATGGCCATATTGTGTTGTACTGTTCACGCATATCAACATTTGCTCCAAAGCCACCTGTAGCAAGGATTACTCCGTTTTCAGCATTTAAAGTTACTTTACTTCCCTTGCTTTCTGCATTTACTCCCTTAACTACACTATCTTCTACTATAAAACTTTTAGCAGTTGTATCAACCATTATCTCAATATCACTACTATTTTCTTCTATATAATTCATATAAGTTTCAATATATCCTGTTCCTAAAGGTTTCTCCGGTTTATGGGCACGAGACCACAAACCGCCTAAAACTGTAAATACATAATCTTTGAATTCCATTCCAAGATCTTCTAACCATTCAACTGAATCTAATGTATTATCAGCAAGCGTATTAATAAGTTTTATATTACCAATTTTATCTCCTCCATTGTAAGTCTGAAGTTTGTGTAATGTAGGTGAATCAAATAACCCAGTCTTACCTGATGCAAGATATTCTTCCCATTCTTTTTTAAGTGTTTCTTGCCATTCTTTTACTTCAGGATCAGTTTGCTCTGATGATATAATATCTTTAACAGTTTGTTTTTCAAGATCAGTCATTGTTAAAGAAGATTGTCTTTCTGTATCCGCAGCATTATAAGCTGAACCAGAAATAATTGTGTTCCCACCTACTTGAGGCATTTTTTCAATAACTATTACAGATGCGCCGTTCTGATGTGCAGAAACTGCAGCTGCTAATCCAGCTCCGCCTCCACCAATTACTATAACGTCAGCTGTCTTTTCTATATCGGCAGCAGCCTCTTCATCTTCTTCAACTGACTTACTTTTTAAAGCTGCAATGTCAGCTCCTGCTTTTTCCAAAGCAGCAGTTATGGCAGCAACTATTCCTTCACTTGAATATGTAGCTCCAGAAACTAACGGAACATCTAGAGATGTATTTTCCTTTACTTCTAGTGCAATTTTTTCAACTGCCTTATCACCAAGTCCAGCTGTTTCAGTGTGCTCTACAGTAATATCTGTTATTTCTAATTCTGTAACAGTAACTGTTGCCTTAATTGTTCCATGAAAGCCTTCTGCTTCTCCTTCATAAGTACCAGGTGTGAAAATAGCATCAATGTTTTCTTCATCTGTTGGCTTTACTCCAGTATTTGTTGCACAAGCGCTAAGACTTAAAATCATAGATAAAACCAAAATAATACTTAAAATTCTTCTAAATTTCATAGCTCTCCTCCACTTTTTCAATTTTAATGAACGTATTCACCGAATGTATTCATTATAATATATAGTTTGTTATTTATCAAGCAATATTTTTAGCAATACACATTTTATTTTAATTTGCTATAAATACTTATTATGTTATAATTAAATTATATGATATGCGAATTCAGTTGTAAATTCATAGATGTAATAGGAGGAATCAAGTTGAACAGTCGCTCAATCCAAGCACAAAAAACCAAGGAAAAAATATATAATATCAGCATTAAGCTGTTCAAAACCAAAGGTTATGAACATGTTACAATACAAGATATAGTAAAATCAGCAAATGTATCTGTAGGCTCATTTTATAATTACTATAAATCTAAGAATGATATACTATATCAGAAATATGTCTTAGCAGATAAAATATTTAATGATTTTATGAAGAATAAAATCAAAGGAAAAACTTCTAAAGAAAAAATGAAAAATTATATGCTATTTTATATAGATTTTGTTATTAGTGAACCATTTGATTTTACTAAAATTCTATATAGTAATAGTAATACCCTGTTTCTTAAAAAAGGAAGGGCTATGCAAACTCTTCTTGATCCTATTATTGAAGAAGCTATAAAAAATGGAGAAATAACAACTAACATGAGCGTCGATGAAATAAATGAATACCTTTATCAGGCAATGAGAGGACTAATATTTCACTGGTGTCTTCACAATGGTAGTTTTGATCTTCATGAAAGAGCAGAACAATATTTAGAATTAATGATTAAATCATTATAATTAAATTCTAATTTAAATCACTTAACTTTATTTTATACTTTAAAGCTTGTTGCGTATACACGATTAAAACATAAAATATTAGAATACTGCTTATATAATTTAATATCTCATATTAATGTTATATCTATCATTTATATCTATAGATATAGCATATTTTTTATTTTAAAGGCAAAACTAATTTAAAATAAAAAAGGAGAGATTTTATGTTTTTACATGATAAAAAATTGCTTTATGAAGTTAAGGTAGATAGACCAAATCCGAACTATGCAGCTATGCTGCAGGAACAGCTTGGAGGCCCACAAGGAGAACTAAAGGCTGCAATGCAATATTTATCTCAAAGTCAGCGTATTAAAGATAAAGAAATAAAGGACTTGTTTTTAGATATTGCAGCAGAAGAATTAAGTCATTTGGAAATGGTTGCAACTGCAATAAATTTGTTGAACGGACACGACTTAGATGCACAAAATGCAACTATTGGAGGTGTGGAGGCACATGTATTAACAGGATTAGCGCCAATATTAGCTAATGCGTCAGGATATCTATGGACTTCTGCATATGTTAATGAAACAGGCGACTTAGCAGCAGACTTATTATCAAACATAGCAGCTGAGCAGCGTGCAAAGGTAGTATATCAATATTTGTACAGACAAATTAACGACAAAGGTGTAAGAGATACGATTGATTTCTTGTTAAACCGTGAAGAAGCGCATAACACAATGTTCAGAGAAGCATTTAATAAAATACAAGATACTGGCTCTAATCAAAACTGGGGAGTTACAGCAGATTCAAAACTTTACTTTGATTTGTCATCTCCAGGAACAAACAATTTCAATGCTCAAAATGCTCAACCACCGAGTTTTGCATCGCCTAACGTAAAAAATTAATTCTGTTTGGTAAATGGCTCTTAAGAGAGTCATTTATTTATATGAAAATTTAAAAAGGACACTACTATATTTCAGTCAGTGTCTTTCATCAAGTGTTAATATATATTTTTATCTTTAATTAATTTATATAATACTTTATCTTCTTTAGTGATTCCATTGGAGTAGATGAATTTAGAGGATTTTCTGAAAGTAAAAATGTAGTAAAAATACAAAAAGAGAATGTAGTATTTGGCGGATACAGAGGAACACCATTTAACGACGGAGAATATGAAGTTGAAGTTTGGGATGAAAATACAATAATAGAATATTGTTATGGCAATGATGAGACTGCTGGAATAAATTCCACAGGTTTTTTAATCAAGATTGATGACAAATTAGAATTTGCTGAAACGTGGCAAGGCACTGCGTTTATAGAAACATATGAAACAAAGTCAACATCTAAGGATATTTTATATTCTGGTACATTTAAAGCAAGTGAAAAATTTAATGTAAAAGCAAAAGGTAATGATCACACACAAGATAGTCCAGAAGTATATGGTTATATTTTATATGAATATGTACCTAACGGTATGGAAAGAGACATAGATGATTTTTACAAGTATTACACATTAAAATTAATCAAATATAAATCAGGAACTAAAAATACAACGCCTGTTGATGTACCTGCAGAGCCAACAACAGTGACTGCAGAACCAACAAATTCTAAGGTTATAGTAAATGGCAAGGTATTATCTTTTGATGCTTATAATATAGATAATAATAATTATTTTAAACTTAGAGATTTAGCAAGTGTAGTAAACAATAGTGAAAAGCAATTCGAAGTGAAGTGGGATAATAAAAATGCAATTAATCTAATTTCAAATACAGCCTATACAACAGTAGGTGGTGAACTGAGTAAAGGCAATGGTAAATCAAAAACAGGTAATTTAAACACATCGAAAATATATAAAGATAGCATCGAAGTTCAATTAAGCGCTTATAATATTAATAATAACAATTATTTTAAATTAAGAGATGTTGCTAAAATTTTTAATATAGGAATAACTTGGGATAGTGAAACAAGCACAGTTGGTATAGATACTTCTATAGGATATGTAGAACCATAGAGATATTTAGTATAAAACTTAAAAAGTAAAAGTATTGCTGTTGCATTTTTAAATTGTTAAGTTTAGTTTACTAAGAATATACTTTTACCAAAAATACATAATTCAAAAATAGAAACCCTTTAAAATGAACTGACCCCAATATGTTAGACCTAGAATTCTAACATATTGGGGTCACATCACATATATCCATTAACATGGGTACAATACGTTCTAATAAGATTCTTTAAACTATTCTTTAAAAAATTTGCCCGGGAACTCTTTTTGTTTACTTTTGCATTTTTTGTTTCAAACCATCGCCACAGAAACAAAAGATACAAAAGACACCAACCTATTACAGTCAGTGTCTCTCATCAAATGGTTAATTACATATTACTTACTTTATCGTGGTCATGTGCTTCTTTATATTTAAGGCGTGTAGCTTTACCTCCCCGAATCTTAAGGGATAAAACGGTATTAATACTATGTGTATACTTCAATGGTTTTAAGGTTTACTAATCATTTTTATTAATACCGTTTTATATTGTTTTTTATAAAAATTTGCCTAGAATTTGCCCGAAGTATTTTTTAAATTTATACTAATATTATGATTTTTATACTTAAATCAATAGATGAAACTAAGAATTAAATTCAGCATTATATACTTATTACATTATTCTATAATACTATCTAAATCATCATAAGCTTTAGTATCAATATTTAAATAATCACCACCTATTAATTCAATATCAATAACTGTAAACCAGAATGTATTGTTGTCTATTTTTACTATCCTAGCATTAATTGTATCATTATGTAGAGTTATTTTATTAATTTTCGGATTAAATATCTCTCCTAAATACAAATAATAATTATGATTTTTTATTGTTGTTATCTCAACCATAGAAGTCATATATGATGATGAATCTGTAGATTGGAAGTCATACATAGGATCTGTTCTTTTCCACAACCATTCATCTTTAATTTTAGATAAACAGGCAAAAGCTAAGGCATTATAATTACTAAAAAAAATAAGTTCCTCATTATCTTTAAGCGGTTCAATGAACAATATTTGGTCCTCAGTCAAACCTTCGCCCTGCAATCCAAGCTGAATTGTATCAGTATACTCTCTAGATCTAGTAAGTTGGGATTCTTCTTTATTACTGTATATATATATAATAAATACTACTATGATAATAACTCCAACCAAAATAAGATATTTAAATTTCATAAACAAATCCTCCTGTATTAAAAGTATTTTATCATATTTATATTTTATTTGCCTACAATACTGTTTACATTATGATGCACATATTTTTAAAAGACGTGAAATTGTAACATCCACGTCTTTGTCGTACTTAACAATTTTTCTCACCAAAATAATTATAGAGTATATAACCTTATTTTAGCATATCATATCTTAAAATTATAGTTTAAAATTGACTAATTTGTAGGCATTGTAGCTTTTTCCACTGCATAATACACGCCATCAAGATACCCATTTATTTCCTTCGGTGAATAAGCATATACAGATTTTTCTTCTTTAAGTTCTCCTAACCAACTAAATGTTTTCATATATCCACTAGTTTTGTTTTCTATAGGAGCAAATTCCCACCATCCATACATACCTGGACTAATAGTTAATTTCTTTTCTTCAGTTCTGGATGATGAAGATTCCCAAGTAAACCCTGCCCCTCCCTTAATATAAGGTTTATCGCCAGTTTCAACATTAAAACTAAATGATTGAGATGATTCGCAAGTTGTACTTAATAAATGGTCAGCTGGATTAGAAGTTTCATTTTTAAGATATGTTGATACTCTCTCTCTCTTAGTAGTTCTCAAAACAGAGGTCCAAGAAGATTCATCATATCTGTACCAGTCATCAGTAATGCCTAAAGGTGAAATTATCATATCTTCTGACGTATCTTCCAATGTAACAGTATCATCAAAGATTATCTCACCATGTTCAAGCTTAGAAACATATTGTCCAACAGTAATTTTTTTCGTTTTACCTGATTCTACCTGAATTATTTCAGTAACTTTATTTCCGTCTATATACAGTTGCCCATTTAAAACTTCATGATCATCAGGTAATTTGTTTGGTGTGCTTGCAAATACTGAAGATGTAATGCATAATGTGAAAATCATAAGCAAAGCAAATAGTTTCCTTAATGCTATATAACCTTTTTTCATTTGTTACCTCCCCATTATTCATAATTTTTTAAATTATATGCATTTTGTAAATTTTGTAATACAAACATAAATCCCAATGGAACCCCCTCCTTTTTTTCTTTTACTATATAATAATTAGCTGCAATTTGAATGGAGTTATATTGCAAAAGTAAAAGAAAAATTATAATTATATTGTAAGAACAATTTAAAGTAACTAATAATTAAAATTACCTTTTTAAATTACTTGGTTCTTTAGGTTGAAATGCTAACCAATATGATGTAACGCCGACTGCAGAGAATGCTGTGTTCTTAATTTGTTTAACAGCCAATTTAAGTATTTTTTCTTTAATGTTCTTCATTTGTATTTCCCCCCTTTACTTTGAGAATTATTAATATAGTCTCTGTACAACGGAAAATATCCGCCATATTTAGGTAAGTAATGTTGAAACACCCAATTTTCAATACCTTAAAATTTCACAAGTACCTGAAACGGCCTCGGCAGTTTCTCCGTTTACAGTTATTACAACTCTTGTTCGATATATGTTATTTGAAATTCCGCTATAGCTCTTAAATGCAGATAGGCTTCCTGTTCCCTTTAAACTCCATGAAGTTACATTTACCCAGCTTCCGGAGCTGTATTTTTCTAAATACATTATACCTGTAATTGAAGATGACGTACTTTTAGCTTTTACATATACTTCCGGATAAAGAGTATTACCACTTGCCGATATATCTGGTAAAATTGTGATAATTTCAACCCAAAATGGAGTGATTATTTGATTATTTGTATTTTTAGATATGTATTTTTGTTGTTCCATGCCATATACATTATTAACTCCAGCGCTTCCAAGTACTAAAGCAGATACCAACGCTATTGCTCCAATTTTCTTTAGTTTCATAATAAAAATCCTCCTTGTTGTTTTTAGGTTCTTACATATATAACGAACAAGGAGGAAAAAAGGGACAATTTTTTTAAAATTATTTTGAAATATTTTCTGCAATTTTTATAATTTCGTCTTTACTTAGGTTTCCGATAATATGGAAATCCACACTATCCTGATACCATATTAAATAAGTTATTTCATCAATTTGCCACATATAAGCCTGAGATTCTTTAAAAATAAATTCCTCTATGATAGCATTTTCAGTATTATAATAAGATTTTCTTTCACTGGAAGAAATAGATAATTTTATAGTCAGCATTTGATTATCTTCAGACAAATACTCATAAATTAACATGTTACGCATTTCGTGAGTATTTGATAATTCAAAATCTGAGGGAATATATTTAATTTTAAATGATGCTAAATCGACTGGACCATTATCATTTTGTGAAGTAAATATACTATACTTAGGAAACTTTTCAATAATCCAGTTCAATAATTTTGTGCGTGCTTCTGTATTAAATACCAAGACTGTAGATAAGCTCATGATAAATATTAATATGAATATTGCTGCTTTTTTAGCTATTGCAAGGAATGCTGTATTATTATTTTGTTTGATATTATATTCCTTCAGCTTTTTTATTAAGTTCTTAGAATAAATAGGTTTTTGTAATATTTCGATACTATCATAGTCTTTCATATCTTCGGACAAAGCTAATCGACAGGCATCTTCCATAGAAGTATTATCTATCAATGAATTTTCGACACCCATAAAATTTGATAGCATTTTTTGAATATAACGCAATTTCTTTTTGGAATTTTCTATTTTAAGTATTTTATCTGTTTCAAAAGGAGTGCTGTTAAAGCAATATCGAAAAAAAAGAAGATTGCGGTATTCAAATGGTAATAGTTCTATTTTCTTTGCTAATCTATTAATCGCCTCCTTAGTCAATGATTCGTAAATAATATTATTATTGTCTAAATCATTTATTTTTTGCAATTCATCCTGAAAAGATAATTCACACACATCTTTCATAATAATGTCAATCGTTTTGGACAACCTTATCACACTCCTCATAATACACCCGCAACTTTTTTAAAATACGCTGTCCCCGTTTTTTAGCGGCCTCTTCAGTAATATCTAAAAGCTCTGAAATTTGCTTGAAACTCAATTCGTTTAAAAATCTTAAGTATATAAGATTTTTCTCATCGTCTGAAAGTCTGTTAATGCATGATAATAAAATTTCTTTATCTGCTGTTTTCATAAACTCTTCTTCAAGGTTATAGACTTCATCATGATGTAAATTCTGGTACAAATAATCTATATTTTCCTCAAATTCAACCTTCCTACTCTTTCTCATAATATTTATACTTTCATTCTTCAATATTACAACGCAGTAAGGCTCTATTTGGGGACATGGTAAATTAGAAATTTTTTCTATATTGTCAGAAATATTTAAAAATGTCTGTATTACAGCATCTTCTGCATCAAATTTATTCTTAAGAATGTTAAAAGAAATATTATACAATTTGACATTCATTTTCGAAAAAATTTTATTGATTAATTCCTTTTCTTCATCTGTTATTACATCAAAAAATATAATTATCAAGACACTATACCCCCGCTATCTATATGCAATTTAATGTTGTCTGTTATTTATTTCGTCTATTATATCATTAAATTAAACTGTAATTATCAAATTTATTGTAATAATAGCTTAATTACTTAATTAATAGCATAAGACTATCTGCATAAAATTCTCTTACGAAATTTTCTAAGATATTTAAAGTAACATTGGACTATTAACATGATGAGATTTAAATATTTTTTGTTACAAAAATGTCCTAATACCCTTTTTGATAATATCAATACTCTATATTTTACATTTTTTATTAAAGATTCTAACAAATACAAAAGACACCAACCTATTACAGTCAGTGTCTTTCATCAAGTGGTTAATTACATATTACTTACTTTATCGTGGTCATGTGCTTCTTTATATTTAAGGCGTGTAGCTTTACCTCCCCAAATCTTAGGGGTTGTAATGGTATTGATACAATGTGTAAATTACAACATTTTCATAGTAATTATTGCTTTCTATTAACCCCATTTTATACTGTTTTTTAATTGAATTTGCCAAAATTTGTCCTAAACCACATTTATTAATATTCTCGTTATTGTATATTTAATGCAACCAAAAGTATTTTTTCACTCTTATAAGCATTCCAAATTGACCGTATATCTTTGCTACTGCTTATATCGTCTAAATATTTTTGATAATCTTTTATATAAATGGTGCTGTTTCTTTCTTCAGCCTTTTTCCAAACGGCATCTTTAATTTCAGCTTTAATCAAATCATCTTTTCTCAATGTTAAAAGAACATATACATTATAAAAAATCCTATATCGCCTGCCTTATATAATCTTTGTAATACTTTATTATCAATTCCCGCTTTTACAGCTTGTTTTGACTCTAAAATTCCATTATTATTTTTCATTAATTTGAAAACCATATCTTTATCAGACATAATATTGCTCCTTTTGTCCTTATTGTTCGTAATAATGTTACGACATACAAACCATAAAGACAACAACTTTTTAAAATGAATTTTACTTTTATGCTTTAATTGTTTCTAACTTTTAAAAAATTTAAAAGATGTTATACTGTTGCGATCATTTTTAAAAACAAATTATGAGGAAGCAATAAAATGGTTAGTCTTTACATAAAACTACATATATGTTATAATTATATCATATAAAATGTTGAATAATAAATGTTTAAGATACTGAATCAAGTTTGTGATGTGGAGATAACATTAAAACTCATTCAGTATACATTTATTATAGATAAAATAATCAATAATCTAAATAAGCTTTTTACACCATCACACAAGGTATAGAATCTTGATATTTTGTGTAATATAATAAATTTGCACAGTTCATGATGATTGTGAAAGGGATGCTATATGAAACGTATTATTATTGTAATATTTTGCATTTTAATTTTTATGGTAGCTTGCCAAATAGGAGACACATATACAATTACTGAACCATATCAATACCCTATCGTGCCTGGAATGACGGAATGGTCAGATCTTAAATCCTTACAGGAGAAGATAAAAGCATGCCAAATACCAGATGATATTTTGCTTAATATGACCACCGAAGCATTAGTTGAAACAGTGATACATTATCCTTTATTTATCAACGCATTTGCACATGATACTCCACAAATGGGTCTTAGAGAAGTTAAAAAGTATTGTAATGGACTTCAGGAACTTTATACACGGGACGCTGCAATCGAAAAAATGAAGGCATTTATCAACGAAAAGATTCCCGAACTGGAGGATGGAAAATATAAGGGAATGTGGGGAGAACTTATTTTGGAAGACCTTCTGTTACAATAGCGATTGTAAAAGGACTGTAGCAATAGTTGTTAAAAACGACTGCTTCAGTTCCTTTTTTTGTGGAACTTAAATATCTACCATCCTTCAAATACTCATAATTTATTATTCCATATAATAGAGATTAGACAATTTTAAAAAATAATTTCATATACAATTTACTTAATAATAAGTTTAAATCTTTCTCTTACTTTTTCATAATGTAACATTCTCGATGTTACATTGCAAATAATAATGTTACATATAAAGATTCATATGCAATATGCAATTTTCGACATCTATTTAAAAATACTTTTTTAGAAATTTGCCCAGACAAGATAAAAACGCATTAGTTATCCAAAAAATTAAGTATATTTCAACCTATACTTTGCAGCAAAATCAAAAATTAAAAAGACACCAACCTATTGCAGTCAGTGTCTTTCATCAAGTGGTTAATTACATATTGCTTACTTTTTCATGGTCATGTGCTTCTTTATATTTCAGCTTAGTAGCTTTACCTCCCCGAGTAATAGAATGTAATGTAGAATTAACACTTCTTTGTAATTTCAAGGTTTTTAAGATTTTTTACCTTTATTTATTAACTACATTTTATATGATTTTACAATAAAAAATGTCCCAAAAATGTCCTAATTTTATACCGGTCATTCATTGTCATGGGATAAATTCCTAATATAATAAATCTCTCCTTCATCCCATGGAGTCTATCCACCATGATTAAACAATATCTAAATATTAATTATACGTATTTACATAAAATCTATCTGTTTACAACTATTTTTCTCTGATTTTAATTTTTCTTATATGAATAATTGTTGAAATCAGTAATACTGTATTTATTCCAGCTACCCTTGAAGAACAATCTATATTTTGAAAAAACATTTGCCTTACAGAATAATATAGCATTAATAGTTCAGAACATAAAAGTAGATATAGAAATAATTTTATATCATTAAAAGCAGTTTTAGGTTTTTCTATATTATTTTTATTATTTTTATTGATTTTATTATTCATAATAATATCCACCTCTTATTACTATTATAACACACACACTATAAAAGCACATAATATTCTCAAATAAATAAAATTAGATGGTATCTTTTTTATTAAATATCGTATATAATATTGAATAGTGAAAACCTCTAAACATTATACTTTAACACCCGTTTAGAGGTTTATTCAATCTTCAAGTTATTTATGCTAAGTATTTTTGAAAATATCTTATTCCCAAAATTTAGTATTAATAATATTCTGTTACCCTATAAGAAACTGTGTTTGTAATACTTCCACCGTAATTTATTTGAGAATACCACTTTGTATTATATTTCCTATAAATAGTTCCATAATATGGACCATCTTTATGTGAATATATAGTGGCTTTAAAAGATAGTCCATATGTATCAGGTTCAACATTTCCAAAATCATTAATAAGTACGTCAGCTATAGCAAATGAAATACTTCCCAAAAATACTGTTCCAGTAAGGCCAGCTAGCAATATGGATAACCCTAAACCAGTATATTCAGATGATTTTTTACTTAATTCTATATTACTTTTGTTTTCAGTCATATAATATTCTGTGTAATCGGAGGGGTTACCTCTAGGACAATCCATCGTATTATATGAAGTACTCATTGGCTGAACGTCTTTTACAATTATTTGATCAGTTTCAACGGTTTCTACTTTTATTTCAATCTCATCACTAAAAATTTTTCCTTCAGATGTAATAATTATTTTGTCTTTTTTCCCATTTTCAATAATATCAAAAATCAAATCACCATTTTTTTCTGCTTTTACGTCTACAACAGACTTTAATCAATTTTCAATACCTTAAAATTTCACAAGCACCTGAAACGGCCTCGGCAGTTTCTCCATTTATAGTTACTATAACTCTAGTACGATATATTGTATTTGAAGTTCCGCTATAGCTCTTAGATAAAAATACATTACCTGTACCATTTAAACTCCATGATGTTACATTTACCCAACTTCCGGAACTGAATTTTTGTAGATACATTGTTCCACTAATTGAAGCTGAAGTACTTTTAGCCTCTATATACACTTCTGGGTAAAGAGCATAACCACTTGCAGATATGTATGGCGAAATAATGTCAATTTGAGACCAAAACTGAGTGATTATCTGTTGATTTGTATTTACTAATAAATGTTCTTGTTGTTCTATAGCATATACATCATTAACTCCAACGCTTCCAAATATTAATGCAGACACCAACGCTATTGCTACAATTTTCTTTAATTTCATAATAAAAATCCTCCTTGTTGTTTTTTAGGTTCTTACCTCTATAACGAACAAGGAGGAAAAAAGGGACATCTTTTTTGAAATTATTTTTAATTATTTTGAAATATTTTCTGCAATCTTTATAATCTCATCTTTATTTAAGTTTCCGATGATGTGAAAATCCACACCATTCTGATTCCATAATAAATGTGTTCTACTATCAGTTTGCCAAATATACGCCTGTGATCCTTTAAAGAAAAAATCTTCTATGTCAGCATTTTCAGTATCATAATATGATTTACTTCCTATAACCGATAATTTTATCGTTAACATTTGATTGTTTCCAGATAAATAATTATATATTAATGCATTATGTCCTTCATGAATCTCAGACAACTCATATCCGTTAGGAATATACTTGATTTTAAATGATACTAAATCTACAGGACCATTATCTTCATTAACGTTTTGTGATGTGAATATACTATACTTAGGAAACTTTTCAATAATCCAGTTGAATAATTTTGTTCTTGCTTCTGTGTTAAACACCAAGACCGTTGATAAGCTCATGATGAATATCAATATTAATGTTGCTGCTTTTTTAGCTATTAAAATATATATATTATTATTTTGTTTGATATTATATTTCTTCAGCTTTTTTATGAAGTTCTTAGAATAAATAGGTTTTTGTAATATTTCGATACTATCATAGTCTTTCATATCTTCGGACAAAGCTAATTGACAGGCATCTTCCATAGAATTATTATCTATCAATGAATTTTCGACACCCATAAAATTTGATAGCATTTTTTGAATATAACGCAATTTCTTTTTGGAATTTTCTATTTTAAGTATTTTATCTGTTTCAAAAAGAGTGCTGTTAAAGCAATATCGAAAAAAAAGAATATTGCGGTATTCAAATGGTAATAGTTCTATTTTTTTAGCTAATCTATTAATATCCTCCTTAGTCAATGATTCGTAAATAATATTATTATTGTCTAAATCATTTATTTTTTGCAATTCATCCCGAAAAGATAATTCACACACATCTTTCATAATAATGTCAATCGTTTTGGACAACCTTATCACCATCCTCATAATACGCCCGCAACTTTTTTAAAATGCGCTGCCCTCGTTTTTTGGCAGCCTCCTCAGTAATATCTAAAAGCTCTGAAATTTGTTTAAAACCCAACTCGTTTAGAAATCTTAAGTATATAAGATTTTTCTCATCGTCTGAAAGTCTGTTAATGCATGATAATAAAATTTCTTTATCTGCTGTTTTCATAAACTCTTCTTCAAGGTTATAGACTTCATCATGATGTAAATTCTGGTACAAATAATCTATATTTTCCTCAAATTCAACCTTCCTACTCTTTCTCATAATATTTATACTTTCATTCTTCAATATTACAACGCAGTAAGGCTCTATTTGGGGACATGGTAAATTAGAAATTTTTTCTATATTGTCAGAAATATTTAAAAATGTCTGTATTACAGCATCTTCTGCATCAAATTTATTCTTAAGAATGTTAAAAGAAATATTATACAATTTGACATTCATTTTCGAAAAAATTTTATTGATTAATTCCTTTTCTTCATCTGTTATTACATCAAAAAATATAATTATCAAGACACTATACCCCCGACTATCTATATGCAATTTAATGTTGTCTGTTATTTATTTCGTCTATTATATCATTAAATTAAACTGTAATTATCAAATTTATTGTAATAATAGCTTAATTACTTAATTAATAGCATAAGACTATCTGCATAAAATTCTCTTACGAAATTTTCTAAGGTATTTAAAGTAACATTGGACTATTAACATGATGAGATTTAAATATTTTTTGTTACAAAAATGTCCTAATACCCTTTTTGATAATATCAATACTCTATATTTTACATTTTTTATTAAAGATTCTAACAAATACAAAAGACACCAACCTATTACAGTCAGTGTCTCTCATCAAATGGTTAATTACACGAAATAAAGAAAATCGAAAAAACTATGGACATATTGTTTTCAGTAAAATCTATCACGAACTTGAGATCGATAGGTTTCTTAAAAATGCTAGGAGACATGAAAATTTTAAATTTAATACTGACGCAATCATGCGCCTACTCATATATACACGGCTTTTGTTTCCTGGTTCAAAACGTGCATCTATTCTAAATAAAGAGCGTTTTTTTGACAGTTTCAATTTTACTCTTGATGATGTTTACCATGCACTCACACACTTCAGTAAAATATCTGGTGATTTACAACAACATCTTCACGAGAAGATAACTGAACAATACGGCCGTGAGACAGACCTTGTCTATTATGATGTAACAAACTACTACTTTGAAATTGATAAGCAAGATGACTTGCGAAAGAGAGGGCCATCCAAAGAACACCGAAAGGATCCAATCGTACAAATGGGTCTTTTACTTGATAAAGTCGGATTGCCCATCTCATACAAGTTATTCCCAGGGAACACACATGATTCCCAAACGCTTATGCCAATGCTATCAGAAGTAAAGAAAAAATTCGGAGTACAGCGGATAATATCGGTTGCAGACAAAGGACTTAACAGTGGAGATAATATTGCATACAACACAATTCTTGGCGATGGATACATTTACAGCAAAAGTGTTCGAGGCGCCAGTGAAGATTTTAAAAAGTGGGTACTTGACGAAACAGGATATCAGCAGATTTCAGATAGTTACAAATTAAAGTCCATGATTGTCCCAGATGCTGTTATTAATGTTAATGTAAAACAAAATGGCAAGAAAAAAACAAAAAAGAAAGTAACTGTTGAGCAAAAATGGATTGTATTTTACAGTGAAAAATATGCTGCCAGGGCGAAATACAAGCGAGAAGAGGCAATTTCTAAAGCAATTAAGATGATAGAAAATCCTGCTAAATACAGACGAACATTCGATTATGGAGCCGCAGGATATATCGAAAATCTGAAAATCGATAAAGAGACTGGAGAAATTTTGAACATAAAAGACGCCCTTGTGCTCGACAAAAAGAAGATTGAAGATGAACAAAAGTATGACGGATATTATGCTATCATAACTAGCGAGCTCGATGATACAAGTGAACACATCATTGAAATGTACAGAGGTTTATGGCGTATTGAGGAATCATTTAAGGTCACAAAAAGTGTTCTTGGTACAAGGCCGGTGTACTTGCATACTGAGGAACACATTAATGCACATTTTCTTACTTGCTTTATTTCCTTATTGATTGCTAGAATTGTCGAAATGAAACTTGGTGGAAAATACACCATAGCTAAAATAGCCGAAACATTGCAGCGTGTAGAGTGCAGTCATATAGATCAAAACTTGTGGTTATTCGACTTTGCTGATAGTGTCACAGATGATATTAATGCTGCTTTTAATCTGGATATAGGCAGACAATTGATGACTCTTCAAGAAATAAAAAAAATTTTAGGAAGTTCGAAAATAAGCTAGATTACACAACAACTTTTTTCAAAAAAACAAACCAGCATTGTCTTGCTATCACAAGGCTTTACTGGTTTTTATTTCATTTTGCTTCCGAAAATAAGTATTGTACCTTACATACTATTATCATGTCAAATGAATTTTCAAGCTTGTCTTCCCATACAATTTCTTGCTCTAATTAAAACTCAATTCCTTCTCTTGCTTCAATGCCCTTGCTGTAATAGTGCTTAATTTCTTTCATCTCTGTCACAAGGTCGGCAATGCTTATTATTTCTTCGGGAGCATACCTGCCTGTTATTATTACCTCCACATTTTCAGACCTGTCTTTAATTGCTGCAAGTGCATCTTCAACATTAAACAGCTTAAAAGCAGTGATGTCCTCTTCTGTAGGAGCCTCATATATAAAGCATCTTCTGCCGAACTGCTCTATTTCAAAATTATTCATAAATTCTGTGCATTTCAATTCGCTGTATTCCATACCCTTTATAAATTGTCCGAAAAATACCCTTTTACCTGCACAAACTGCTCTCAATGAAAGTCCTAATGCAGCTGTTGTCTTACCCTTGCCGTTTCCGGTATAAACATGTACATATCCCATTCCATATTCTCCTCTTCAATTTTTATCCATTATTGATATTCCTGAATAAAACTTTTATGTTAAAATCATTATATTACATAAAACATGAAAATCAATATATGTTATCAACGTATTTAAGGCAATGAAACACTGCAATGGGACAAAGCATTGTGATTGCAAAAGCAATCGCACATTAAAAATCACTTCCTCTTTTTACAACTTCTTTCATTTTTGACATTATTCTTTCATAATTTCCCTCGGAATGAGGAACAAGGCAATTTGTGCAGTCTTTTATATTATGATTTTTAATAAAATTGCCGCCACAATCGCCCTTTAACATGTAAAGGGGACAATAACAAAATAAACAATTAAAATTCTCTTTATCTGTTGTTTTATGGCATGGGAAATACTCACACTTTGTATTTTGAAAAAATTTATAATTTTCAGTTTTTTCTTCACTATTATTGTTATCCATCTTTTACCTCACTTGATTTTAATTTATGAATAATTCATCTTCGCTTTTGTATAGAGGCTTTCCTAAATATTTATGGACTTTAACTAAAAATGGTTCCTCTAACTCTGCTTTATCTAAAATTTCTTTATTCAGAAATATTTCTTCCTTTATTCCGTGAGACAGCACATGCCCTTTGTTCAGGACATATATATAGTCGCAGATTTCATATATAAAATTCATATCATGACTTGAAACTACAATGGATTTCTCTTCTGTAGCTGCAATGTTCTCAAGTATGCTTTTTACATTTTCTTTTGATTTGTAATCAAGCCCTGCTGTGGGCTCATCAAAAAACATGAGCTTATGATCTATTGCAATTACACCGGCAATAGATACGTTCTTTTTTTGACCATAACTTAAAAAATGTACAGGTTTATTTTGCAAGTGAGATATATTAGTTTTTTCCATTGCTTCGTTAACTCTTTTATTCACTTCATTTTCTTCAAACTTGAGATTTCGAAGAGCAAAAGCCACATCATCAAATACGCTGGAGAAAAATATTTGTTTATCAGGGTCTTGAAATACTATTCCTGCGTTTTTTCTTAGTTTAGTCAATGTATTTTTATCATATTGCAATTCATTTTCATTGAAAATTACTCTGCCTTCAGTAGGTTTCAACAGTCCTAAAAAGATCATGAACAATGTTGATTTCCCAGATCCGTTTGAGCCCACTATTCCTATTTTCTTACCTTTAGTTAAATCTATATTTACATCTTTTAAAGCTACAGTATTGTCCTCATAAACATATGTTACATTTTCAGTTTTTAACATAATGCACCCGCTTTATAAATCTATTAATTCTTAATCTGTATAAAAGTTACCATCAAAATGCTTTATTTCCAATATTGATTGCATATCCTTGTACCTTTTCATTATTCGCACAAACAGTACTTTAATCAGCACTGCCAATGAATTCATTGAATTTTTATAATTGCTGTATCCAAACCTCATTTTTTGAGCAGTATGAATTAAAATCGCTTCTTCAAAAAATATTGCTATAAATCTATATGTCAATACATATAGTTCAATAAATACAACCGGCAATTTAGCTTTTTTCATAACTTTAATCTGCTGGCTGCAAGGGGTAGTAAGTATGAGAAAATACATGCTTGCTATACCGCTTAAAGATTTCAATCCCAAGGTAAGTCCGTTTTTGACTGATCCTTCCGCCAAGCCTATATAAAATTTTAAAAATCGGAATTGTTTTAAATAAACAAAGTTTTCTGAATGCACAATATCTGAGAAACCAAAAGTAAATATTATGGCAAAAATGCTTATTATAAGATATACTGCAGGAGCCGCAATCATCTTAATATATGACTTTTTTGGAATTCCCGCACCAAATATTGTAGTTAAAATATTTCCTGCAATCATGAAACATAAAACATATATGTTTGAATTGACAATTGATAATAATATCAAAAGCAATGAAATTATTACCTTTAAACAAGGATTTAAATTACTGAATTTATTGGTGTATGCAAATCTATCTATAATAAGCATTTTATACCTTCTTTAATTAATTTTTATTTCCTGCTAATCGCTTCCCTCTTACAAGACCATAGAAATATCCTATGACTCCTGCTCCAATTGCTGCTTGCAGTGAGAACAGCAAGCTTTCAATTTCGCCACTGGCTGGTTCAATTAATGGACTGAACCATGGCTCATAGTCAGAATTTATCTCCGTTATAACTTCCTCTGCCTGTCCATCAGCTCCTCCAAATTCAGCGTCTTGTAAAACTAACAATGGCACTGCCACCATTATAATTAATACTAAAATCAATAAAATATTTCTAGTTGATTCTTTCAAGCTGGTATCCTCCCTCTTTTTGATAATTAACAATTAAATCAAAGACTATTACTGTTAAAATTCCTTCAGCTACGGCTAGGGGAATCTGAGTAACTGCAAATATGCTTAAAAACTTAGTTAATGATCCCATTACACCACTTACAGCATCTGGATGTGCTAAAGCAAGCTGTATGGATGTTACCACATATGTTAATAAATCTCCTAAAGCTGCAGCCATAAATACAGCAACCTTTTTATTAGTGCCTTTTAGAAGCTTGTATACAAAATATGATACAAATGGTCCTACAATAGCCATTGAAAATACATTTGCTCCCAGTGTGCTTATGCCTCCGTGAGCCAACAAAAGCGCCTGAAACAAAAGTACTATAAGACCTGATACTGCCATAGGCATAGGCCCGAACAATATTGCACCAAGACCTGTTCCCGTAGGATGGGATGTGCTTCCTGTTACCGAAGGCATTTTAAGAGCAGATAAAATAAATACAAAAGCAGTTACTAAAGCAAATAATAATTTTTGATTTGGATTTTCCTTAAAAGTTTTAGATATTGTTCTCATACCTAGTATAACAAATGGCAAACTCGCCGCCATCCAGAATATTGCCCACCCAACAGGCAAAAATCCTTCCATAATGTGCATACCGAAAATATAATTTGGTGATAATAGCATTACTGACATCAATGCCAGACATAACATAAATCTTTTTTTCATTTTTTCCTCCTTTTTTATTTTAACTGTACTATTAAATTTATACAGTTATAATCTCATTTAATCTATCAACAAATAAATTAATAGCATTTCTGTTTTCTCCAAGCCCGGTAAAAAACATTTCTACATCAAAACCATTACCGGAAAGTATAGATTTTATTGATTCATCATCATCTGATCCAATATCATTTAATGCATGGTCTCCTGAAACTATTAAAAATGGATAGAGATAAATTTTTGTATACTTTCTTCTCTTTAATTCATCTATTATGTCATCAATAAACGGATTGCCTTCAATGCTCACTACATATGAATTTTTAACATGATTTCTCAGAAGCTTCTCAACTTCCTCATAGTATTTATGTGAATCATGGTGCGAGCCGTGTCCCACCAAAATAATGGCTTCCTCATCCTGTAAATCAGTCTTTATGTAAGATTTTATAACATTAATTTCATCATTTCCCAAATGCTCATCTAAAAATGTTCTTGCTACTTTTATTTCTTCAAAATCATTTATATATTCACTAACCGCTCTTAATACTTTTTCATACTCAACTCCCGGTATTACGTGTGTAACTGAAACATATACATGAGTGTAGCCGCCTTCTTTCAACATCTGTAAACAACTTTTCATGTTGTGTATGTCCAAGTTTTCTTCTCTCTTCATCTTTTTTCTTATGATTTCCGATGTAAACACTCTGAAGCAATCAATATCCCTATATGTATCCTTTACAGCATTTTCAATTGTTTCTATATATTTTTCTCTTGAATCTTTTATTGAACATCCAAAACTTGCAACAACTATAGCCTTTTTCATATTTCCTCCAGTAATTTTATTTATTTCATTTCCCTATAACTCATTTTCACGCCTACTAAATACAATAAAACTGCATATATCAACAAAACTGCAATAGATTTATGATAAAAATTCCCTTTTAATACAATGCTTCTAAGAGATACAGAAGCATGTGAGAGAGGCAAAATACCAATAATTGCCTTTATTACATCAGGCAGATTCTCCAAAGAAAAAAATGTTCCGCAAAGAAATGACATTGGAGTCATAATATATGTGTTAAATCTGCCCATATCATAATGGCTTTCAATTGATAAAGCGGCAGCATATCCTAAGGACATGAGCGGCATACTTATGGGAGAGGTAAGGTAATACTCAAAACTTCTTTCATACAATTTTGATGTAATTATTCTTGATGATACTGCATTGAAGCCTGTATTCATGGTAGTTATGGCTATAATACCTGGTATGATGAAATGCATGTATGTTGAACCTTCAACTACAACATCTTTTCCCAATCCCCATCCAAATGCAATAAGATATAAAATAGGACTCATGATGGCAGATAAAGTAATTCTTGCAATTCGTCTTTTAAAAAACAAATATTCTCTCCACAGAACTGTAACTATTTCCATCATAATACCTTCCTATTTGTAAAATTGTAAAAAACATCTTCCAATGTTGTATCTCTAATTGTATAATTTAAGCTTTCTATACCTGCAGAATAATTTATAGCCTCTTGTTTACTTTCAAAGAATTTATATATTGTCTTTGCCTCTTCGTCAAAGTACTCAACAGTATAGATACCTAACTGTTTCTTTAAAATATCTGGCGTACTATCTTGAATAATTGTTCCTTTATCTATTAAACATACCCTGTTGCACAGATATTCTGCTTCCTCAATATAGTGAGTAGTCAGTAGTACAGTCTTATTCTTCGCTTTCATATATTTTAAAATATCCCATATTTTTCTTCTGCCATTTAAATCTATTCCTACTGTTGGTTCATCAAGTATAATAATATCCGGATCGTTTATAAGTGCTTTGGCAATTGTAAGTCTCCTTACCATACCTCCGGATAAATTTGTTACAATTCTGTCTTTAAAATCTAACAACTCTACAAACTCTAAAAGTTCATTTATTTTATCTTTGTAATTATCAACTTTGAATAATTTTGCAGCAAAAACTAAATTCTCATAAACAGTAAGCTCCTTGTCTAAATTTGAATACTGGGGAACTATGCCCATAATACCTTTAATTTTCTTATTATTTCTACTCATTAAACTGCCGTTAATGACTACATTTCCTGCTGTAGGCTTTAACAAACCTGTGAGAATTTTTATTATGGTAGTTTTTCCTGCTCCATTTGGTCCTAAAATTCCAATAAATTCACCTGATTCTATAGATAAATCCACATTATTTACAGCAGTAAAATCATTGAATTTTTTGCTAAGACTTTGTATTTCAATCATTTAATCACTTCCCTTATGCCGTAATTTTTCTTGGAATAAAGTATGGGCAATTATTTATTTTATCTTCATATATATCTGCATCTATTTTAAAAATATGTTTGAGTAATCCTTCGCTTATAACCTTACAAGGCTCCCCATATTCCCATAACTCACCATTATTTATAACCAATATATTATCTGAATATCTGGCTGCTTGATTTAAATCATGAAGCACCATAACCACAGTTATACCCAATGTTTTATTTAGCTCCTTCACTAGCTCCAATGTTTCTAATTGGTAACAAATATCAAGAAATGTTGTAGGCTCATCAAGGAGCAATATCTTAGGTTTTTGCGCAAGAGACATTGCAATCCACGCTCTTTGCCTTTCTCCTCCTGAAAGAGTAACAACATATCTGTCCTTCATTTCCATTAATCCCGTCTTTTCTAATGCCCATGAAATAATTTCTTTGTCCTCAATGCCAAGTCTTCTTCCAAATTTAAGGTGTGGAAAGCGTCCATAGGACACTAATTCTTCAATGGAAATGTCTGATGACACACCTTTTACCTGTGGCAATACAGCAAGGTTTCTTGCAATTTCCTTTGTATTTATTTGATTGATATTGACTTTATTCAAATAAATTTTTCCACTTGCAGGCTTTAAATAACGGCTAATTGATTTAATAAGGGTGGATTTGCCAGAGCCGTTAGGCCCTATAATAGTTACTATTTCTCCATTTTTAACATTAAAACTTATATCCTTTAGAATTTTTTTATCATCATAGTTTACATTTAAGTTTTCAACTTTTAATTCCATTTAATGTTCCTTCTTCCTTCTTAATAAATACAAGAAAAATGGGGCTCCTAAGGCTGACATTATAATTCCTACCGGTATTTCAACAGGAGCAAACATTACTCTTGCTAGAGTATCGCATAAAACAACAACTGCTGAACCTGTAAAAATAGTTGCAGGAAGCAAGTACCTGTAATCAGAACCTATGAACAATCTTGTTATATGAGGAACTATTAGACCTACAAAGCCAAGTAATCCCACCACACTTATAGCAGCTCCTGCAAGTAATGAAGAAATTATAATAAAGAAAAATCTTGTTGCTTCTACATTTAAGCCAAGTCCTGTTGCTACCTCATCTCCGAGCATAAGTATATTTAATTTGTTTAAAACGAATAAAAGAAGTATTATTCCAATAATTGCATATGGAATTATCATATTTACATGCTTCTAATTAGTAGATGACAACCCTCCCACCATAAATCCTATTACTCCTGAAACCTTATCAGGATAGAAAGTCATTATGGCATTATTTCCTGCTCCCAACAAAGATGAAACTGCCACACCTGCTAGAATTAGCCTATTTGTTGCCGCACCTTCTTTCCATGCTAAAAAATAAATAAAAAGTGTGGCTAAAAGTGCTCCAGTAAAAGCACCTAAAGGAGCTAAAAAATAATACTCAGGAAAAATAATTAGAATTACTAATGTCATAAGACCTGCACCTGATGAAACACCTATAATGTTAGGACCTGCCAGAGGATTTCTCATTACTCCTTGAAGTATGCAGCCCGATAAGGCAAGACATGTTCCAACTAATGATGCTACAATTGTTCTTGGCAATCTCACATTCCAAATTATTTGATAATTCACGGTTGCTTCTTCAAAGAGTATGGCATTAACAATTTCATTAGGTGATATTTTTACTGCACCATTCATTATACTTATAAAAAAACCTACTATTGAAAAACAAATGCAAATAATTAAAATAACACTTTTTTTTATTCTATCCTTTTTTTTGACGCAGTTTGTCATTTTAATTTTTACCAGCCTTTACTTAACATTTAGAGATTCTTCAAATCAAAATGAAGAATCTCTTTTAGTAACTATTAATATTCTCCAAACACTTCTGGGTAAATCATTTTTGCTAAACCTTCATATGCCTCAGGATATCTGTCATTAGGCTTGTACAAATATAAATCCTTTGGAAGAACAATGTATCTGTCTTCCTTAACTGCTGTAAGTGATGCCCATGCAGGATTGTCCAAAGCATCTGCTTTTAATCTTTCAGTTATTTTTTCCAAATCACTTCCCATTGTTTGTACAAAAATGAAATCTGGATCTTCCTGTAATATTTTTTCCATGCTAAAGGTCTTTGTGTCTACTCCTGTATCTGCAGAGTCAGATATATTAATAACATTTAAATCTTTTACCATTTCACCAACCATAGTGTTTGAATCTCTTACAGTGATACTTTTAGATGTAGCAAACATTATTACTGCTTTATAGTTTTTATCTTTAGGTGCTTTTGAAACTATTTCATCTACTTTCTTTTGTATGTTATTTACATGATTTTCATACAAATCTTCTCTTTCAGTAATTGCTGTAAACAGTCTTACTGTTTTATAATAGTCCTCTAAAAGGTTATTTTCTAAATCAATTACTTGTATGTTATTTTGCTTTAGAGACGGTATCATTTCTCTTTGTGCAGTATAACTGCTGGCTACAATAACTAAATCAGGTTGCAAAGATAATATCTTTTCAAGACTCGGAGCACCCATTGCACCTACAACTTCTGCTGATATCGCATTTTCAACTTTTTTATCTTCAGATTCTTCAACTCTTCCTACAACAACTCCACCTGCCTGATCCCACATCTCTAATAGGGAATTTTGTAATACTACTACCCTTTGAGGATTCTTTTTAATTGTTACTTCTTCTCCTGATCTATCAGTAAACAATATATCTTCTTCATTAATTATTACACCGTAATCTGATGCAGCAGATTTTTCAGCATCTCCTTCATTTTGAGCTTCTTCTACAGGCTTATTTTCTTCTGCAGGCTGTCCAGTTTTGTTATCTACTTCTTTGCTACATCCTGCAAACAAAACCGTCATCATTAAAATTGTTAACATAATCTTTAAAACATTAAATTTCTTCATTTCTTTCTCCTTTTAGTTTGTTTTCATAACCTCTTTTAGTAATAATTGTATTATTCTTTATATATGTTGAGCCGTTGCCAACTATTACTATACTTAACATGTCAACTAATTCATAATCAATTGTATCAATGGTGCAAATATGTACTTCTTGATTTTCTCTTTCTGCATTTTTAACTATTCCTACAGGAGTAGAACCTGATTTAAATTTTCTCATTATTTCAAAAGCATTTTTCAAATAATCTGGTCTACCCTTGCTCCTTGGATTGTAAAGACATATAACAAAATCACCTTCTGATGCCAATTCAATTCTCTTGTATATTAATTCTAATGGTGTTAATAAATCGCTTAAACTTATGTGACAAAAATCATGCATCAAAGGGGCTCCAAGTACTGCTGCTGCAGCTGTTGATGCTGTTACACCGCTTATTATTTCCACTTTTTCTTCTTCCGCCATTTCTAAAACCAATCCAGCCATGCCATATACTCCTGCATCTCCAGAACTTATAACTGCAACTGTTTTGCCCGTTTTCGAAATTTCAACGGCCTTTTTAACCCTATCTATTTCCTGCTTCATACCATTTGAAACCACTTGCTTTTCCTTAATTAAGTCCTTAATCAGATCTATATATGTTTTATATCCAACAATGACATCTGATTTTTGAATTGTTGACCTTGCTTCATGCGTCATTGTTTCATGACCTCCGGGACCTATTCCTACAACATATATCATCATATCTCCCATCTTTTATTTATTAATATAGTGGTAAAATAAGAAACATCAGATTTTTTAATATCTTTAATATTCTCATATATTACTTCTTCATTTTTTGACGAATTGCTTACAACTATGGAATGATTTTCAAGATTTTCTTCAATGAGCATTTTAATAACTTCATCAAAATTGTTGTAAACCTTCATTAAAACAATTGAATTTTCATTTTTAATATAATTCCTAAGTTTTTCTATTCCCATAGTAGCAGGTAAAATTATTAACGGATCCTCTCCCTCCACTAATGGAAAATTATTATTACAAGCAATATCCAAAAATGATGCTATACCAGGTATTGTTGTTACTTTAATTTTATCCTTTAGTATTCTTAATAAATAAATATATGTACTGTAAACCATCGGGTCGCCAATAGTAACAAATCCTACTTTATTGCCCTCTGACACATCCCTAATTATTTCAGAAGCAATTTCATTCCAAGCTTTTTGAAGCTCTTCTGAATTATAATTCATTGGAAAATGTCTAGCTTTAATTATTGTTCTTTTATTAATATAATCTTTTACAATACTGTGTGCTGAGCTGAAATTTTCAGCTTTTTTAGCTGTTGGTACATACAAAATATCCAGCTCATCCAATACATCTATTGCTTTTTTGGTTACAGTTTGACTGTTTCCTATACCTACTCCTATACCGTAAAACATAATTTCTCCTTTGATTTTGATTTTTGCGGACAATCCTCTAAAGTTCACTCCTACTTTAGAGGTGTGTCCCCATACCTTTAGATGTTGTACAATAAGGCATTGCATATGGCTGCAGCAATATTACTGCCTCCCTTTCTGCCTTTTGCAACAATGTATTCCACATTTTCCAAGCTCATTATGAGCTCTTTTGCTTCAACTACATTTACAAATCCAACAGGGACACCGATAATAACATCAGGCTTAAATATACCTGCCTTTATCATTTCATAAAGTTTTATTAAAGCTGTGGGAGCATTGCCTATGGCAAAAATTATAGGGCCTTGTATCTTTGATGCCCTCTCCATGGAAACAGTAGCCCTTGTTTCTCCACGTTCCATGGCTTCTTTAGCCACATCCTCATCCGCCATGAAGCAATGTATGTTCACTCCGTATTTTTCCGCTGCCTTTTTATTTATTCCTGAATACGCCATGTTTGTATCAGTAATGATTGTTGCACCATTTTTTAAAGCTTCCTTGGCCTTTTTTACAGCATTTTTTGAGAAACACATATTGTCTAAATAATCAAAATCTGCTGAAGTATGTATTACCCTTTTTACTATGGGCTCTATTTCCTTATCAAGTTGTATTTCTCCCATTTCTTCCTGTATCATTTCAAAACTTCTTTTTTCAATATTATGAGGCTCTACAAATTTAATATTTTCCATTTTTCCTCCTTGTCCAGTGGAGACGGTTCTTACTGTCCATTAATCTCCACGTGTCCGCTCCTGTTAAAATACCACTTCATATGTATCTATAGCTGCTGCGACCGTAACGGAATTAACAACAGTCTTATTTATAAATAATTTTTTTGATTTACTTCCCATAATTGCAGCCCTTTCACATACAGTATCAACTCCCGCAATTTTTTTTACAAAGTCAGAACTTGAAAACTGCCCCTGTATTTCACTAAGCTCTTCCTTTGAATATGTATGAAAGGGGACCTTGAAAATCTCTGCTATTCTTTTTATTCCTTCTTCTTCCTTTTTTAGGTCAATGGAATTTATTGAACTAACAGCAAACTGTGAAATATTGTGCCTGTTTAAAACTTCCTTTATAGCAGTGTAAATATCATTAAAATCTGTCCCTTTTCTGCAGCCCACTCCTACGGATACAATCCTAGGAATTAAGTTTAATGTGTTTTTAAAAGGGGATTTGTTAGAATCAAGGCTAACGCATATTCCTATTTCTCTTTCAGCCAAATCTATTTCTAAAGGCAAGTTTCCATTTATCTTATAATCAGATTCAAAGCCTATTTTTTTATCGTCCAATATATCTGCTGCAATGTCTCTTGCTCTTTTTAAGCTCATTATGTGAAGATTGCTGCTATGAGCCCATTCGTCCACTGCAAACTTTCCGTTTACATCAGTTGCCGTAGTAATAATAGGATTGCCCCCTACAATCTCTGCAATTTTCAATGTAAGCTTATTTGCGCCACCAATGTGCCCGCTTAAAAGAGATATAACATTAATTCCTCTTTCGTCCATGCATATGACAGCGGGGTCATTCTTTTTACTTTTTACAAAAGGTGCTATG